>DATFRX010000499.1:0-10232 GCA_035262905.1 Nocardioidaceae bacterium | reverse complement strand
TCGTAGTTGCGGCCGGTGACCGGGTCCGTGGTACCCCGGGCGACGTGGATCGCGTTGGCCAACTGTCGCTCGGCGATCGCCTGCACCCGCGCGTCGATGCTGGTCACGAGGGTGTCGCCGGGCCGCGGCGGCGTCACCGGGCCGGCGCCGATCGTGCGCCCCAGCGAGTCGACCTCGACGCCGCGCTGGCCGGGCACGCCGCGCAGGTAACGGTCGTAGGACCGCTCGAGTCCGGCCCGGCCGACCAGCGACCCGGCGTTCAGCGTCGCATCGTCGTCGGCCAGCGCCCGGTCGTACTCGTTGGCGGTGATCGGCGTCAGGTAGCCGAGCAGATGGGCGGCGTTGACGCCGAACGGCTGCGGGTAGGCCCGAACCGACTGCTGGGTGGCCTGGACCGCCGGATAGTCCTCGCTGCGCTCCTGGATCGCGATCGCCACGTCCTGCGGCACGTCCTCGGCGACCGGCACCGGCTGATAGGGCGAGCCGTTCCAGCACTGCGGCGGCTGCGGCGCACCGGGCTCGCCGCACATCCGGCTGCGGCCGAAGACGTCGGCGTAGCGCATGCCGAGGGTGTCCGCGAGCCGGTGCAACACCTGACGCTGTTCCGACTCGGTCAGGTCGCCCAGCTTGGTCCGGTCGACCGACACCACCCACGACGACCGGCTCGCCGCCAGCGGCCGGCCCATCGCGTCGACGATCAGCCCTCGCTGCGGCTGCACGATGACGTCCTCGACCGCGTTGTCGGCCGCCTGCTCGCGATAGGTGTCGCCGCTGGCCATCTGGAGGTACCACAGCCGGACGAGCAGGGTGCCGAACAGCGCCAGAATCAGCACCTGGACCACGACGAGGCGCGGTCGCGTGGTCCTCATGCCGCCCGCACCCACTCGTCCCGGTCCGGCTCCAGCCGGCGAACGAGCGCCATCAGCAGGGGTACGGTCAGCAGCGCCAGCGCGGTGTCATAGGCCACGGCGACCGGAATCACCTCGAGCACCCTGCCGACCGTCACGCCCGGCTCGTCGAGGATCAGGCCGGTCAGCGCGAAGACCGACGTGGCGACGAACGACGCAGCCGCGACCGCTCCCATGATCGGGAGCAGACCCTGTCGAGCGTCGTCGCGCACCAGGCCGACGAGGAAGCCCACGACGACCAGCGCCAGCGCCCATCGACCGGCGACATGATCCGCGGGCGGCGCGAGGTCGAGGGCGAGGCCGCCGACGAAGCCGATCAGCGCCGCCCGCTCCGGCCCCTGGACGAGTGCGACCGCCACGACGACCAGCAACAGCAGGTCCGGCGCGACACCGCGGATCGCCAGCTCCGAGAACGGTCCGACCTGCAGGCCGATCGCGAGCACGACCAGCGCTCCATAGACCAGCAGGCGAAGCGGCGCCGCCATGTCAGCGGTCTCCCGAGGGAGCGGTCTGGTCCGCCCGTCCGGCCCGCTCGGTCCGGTCGCCGGTCGGCTCGGCCCCGACCACCACCGCGACCTGGTCGAGCGCGGAGAAGTCGACATAGGGCACGACCTGTGCCGACGACGACTGGTCTCGCGGGCTCGTCTCGACCGACTCGATCCGGCCGATCGGGACGCCTGCCACGTAGGGAGCTCCCCCTCGTGAGCCCCAGGTGACGACGATGTCGCCGACGGCCGGTTCGACCGTCGGGTCCATCGTCGTCAGCGTCAGTCGTCCGGGGTCGGACAGTTCGCCGTCGCCGCGGAGCATGCCGAGCTCGAGATCGGTGCCGAGGCGGCCGCCGACGACCGACGACGCATCGACGATCAGCAGCACCGTGGCGGTGTGCCCGTCGGCCCGAAGCACTCGGCCGACCAGGCCCTGGTCGTTGAAGACGGTCATGTCCGCCTCCACACCGTCGGCCGTGCCCGCGTCGATCGTGACCGTGTGCGAGAACGACTGCGCCGGTCCCATCGCGATCACCTGCGCGGTGACCAGGTCGACTCCGCGCTGGTCGCCGAAGCGCGTCATCTCGCTGATGGCCTGGATCCGGGCCCGGTCGATCCCGGCCGTCTCGAGCTCGGCCCGGAGCCGGTCGTTCTCGGCCTCCAGTCGCGCGTTGTCCTCGCGGATCCCGTCGACCGTGGTGACGTGGTCGGCGAAGTCGTTGATCGGCCGGGTCGCCTGGTTGAGTCCGTTCTCGACCGGTCCGAACACCTCGCCGCTGGCCGTACGGAGTGGCTCGACCGGCGAGTCGTCACCGGCGGTCGCGTCGACCGTGATGATCGTGATCGCGGCCAGGGCGAGTACGGCTGCCACCGCGCGAGGGCGGCGATCGTCGCGAGCCGAGAGGTCCACGCGACCTCACCGCCGTGGCTCGGAGACGAGGACCTGCTGCAGCGCCTCGAACTCCTCGACACACTTCCCGGCGCCCATGGCGACCGAGTGCAGCGGGTCGTCCGCGACGTGCACCGGCATGCCGGTCTCGTGGCGCAGCCGCTCGTCGAGCCCACGCAGGAGGGCGCCGCCGCCGGTCAGCACCAGGCCGCGATCCATGATGTCGCCGGCCAACTCCGGAGGGGTCTTGTCGAGTGTCGTACGCACCGCGTCGACGACCGCGTTGAGCGGCTCCTCGAGCGCCCTGCGGATCTCGGCGCTCGACACCATCACGGTCCGGGGCAGTCCCGAGACCATGTCGCGACCGCGGATGTCCGCCTCAGGCTCGTTCGGACTCGGGAAGGCCGATCCGAGCTCGACCTTGATCTGCTCGGCCGTCCGCTCGCCAAGAATCAGCGAGTGCTCCTTCTTGAACCACATGACCAGCGCCTGGTCGAAGTCGTCACCGGCGGTCCGGATCGACAGGCTGGTCACGATGCCGCCGAGCGAGATGACCGCGACCTCGGTCGTGCCACCGCCGACGTCGACGACCATGTTGCCGGTGGCCTCGTGCACCGGCAGCCCGGCGCCGATCGCCGCCGCCATCGGCTCCTCGACGATGTAGACCCGCCGGGCGCCCGCCTGGTAGCCGGCCTCCTTGACGGCCCGCTGCTCGACCGACGTGATCCCGCTCGGCACGCAGACGACAAGCCGGGGCTTGGCGAAGTAGCGCCGCCGGTGCACCTGCTGGATGAAGATCCGCAGCATCTGCTCGGTCGACTCGAAGTCGGCGATGACACCGTCGCGCATCGGCCGGATCGCCGTGATGCTGTCCGGCGTACGCCCGAGCATCCGCTTGGCCTCGTGGCCGACGGCCAGGATCTCGTGGGTCTGTGAGTTCAGCGCGACGACGGAGGGCTCGTTGAGCAGGACACCCCGCCCCCGGACATAGACCAGGGTGTTGGCGGTGCCCAGATCGACGGCCATGTCGCGGCCGATAAGGCTGTTGGCCATGGACCACCCGACTCCTGCGTGCCCACTGCGCAGTGGCTCCCATAACGGTGGCCGAAGGTCGACCACCGTCAGAAGGCTAAGTCGGATTTGCCGGTACTCCCGGGCACGACACGCCCATGACGCATGCTCCCCCGGAGATGGGATCAGCCCAGGTCAGGGAACCAGAGGGCGATCTCGCGCTTGGCGGACTCGGCGGAGTCGGAGCCGTGGACCAGGTTCTCGCGGTTCGACAGGGACAGATCGCCCCGGATCGAACCGGGGTCGGCCTTCCGCCCGTCGGTCGCGCCGTTGACGATCCGTACGACATCGACCGCCGCATCGCCTTCGAGCACCATGGCGACGATCGGGCCGGAGCAGACGAACTCCCGCAGCGGCGGGTAGAAGTCCTTCTCGACATGCTCGGCGTAGTGCCGGTCGGCGAACTCGCCGTCGATCCGCCGCCAGTCAATCGTCACGATCGACAGGCCCTTGGCCTCGTAGCGGCCGACGATCTCGCCGACCAGGCCCCGTCGTACGGCATCGGGCTTCAACAGGACAAGGGTGCGCTCCGTCATGGCTCGTCACCCTAGAGCCAGCCACTAGAGAATCGACATCGTGGGGGTCCGAAGCCCCTGGATGTCGATACTCAGGTCGCGCCGGAGCGGGCTGCCTTGGCCTCCTCGACTCGGCGGCCCAAGACGAGTGCCAGGACCCAGAGGCCGGCGAAGACGGCGCCGAGGAAGAACATGACCGGCAGCAGGAGGCCCATCGCGACCGCGCCGACCTGGACCAGGTGACCGAGCCAGTAGCCGTAGGGCGACCGCAGGGACGCCGCCGCCACGATGGCCAGCACCCCCAGTCCGAGTCCGGCCACCAACGCCCACGTGACGTCGACGTCCGCGACCGTGATGAGCACCGGCGTCGTCAGGAACAGGATCACCGACTGCAGCCCGAGCACGCTCGCGCACATGGTCCGCATCAGTGCGGACCGCCCAGCAGGGTCCGGGCCTCGCCGGCCGTCACGACCGAGCCGATGACGAGTACGCCGCCGCTGCCCAGCGCCTCGCCGTAGGAGCCGCCCTCCTCGGCCAGCCCGGCGGCCACGTCGATCGCGTCGTCGAGTCGGGCGACGATATGCACCCGATCCGGACCGAAGATGCCTTCGGCCAGGTCCCCCAGCTCATCGGCGGCCATCGACCGCGGGGTGGAGTTCTGAGTGCAGACGATCTGCGCCATGGTCGGCTCGAAGACCGCGAGCATCTCCTCGACGTCCTTGTCGGCCATCGCGCCGACGACGCCGATCAGCGGGCTGAAGGCGAACGCCTCCTGCACCGCCTCCATGGTGGCCTCGCAGCCGGCCGGGTTGTGGGCCGCGTCGAGCACGATGGTGGGACTGCTGCGTACGACCTCCAGCCGGCCCGGCACGACGACCTGGCCGAACGCCTCGCGCACGACATCGACATCCAGCTCGATCCCACCGACGAACGCCTCGACCGCGGCCAGCGCCAGGGAGGCGTTGTGCGCCTGATGCACGCCGTAGAGCGGCAGGAACACCTCGTCGTACTCCCGGGCCAGCCCGCGCAGCGACACCAGCTGGCCGCCGACGCCGGGCTGACGGCTCACGACGCCGAACTCGACCCCCTCGCGCGCGGCAGTCGCCCCCACCTCGGCCACCCGGCGCAGCAGCACCTCGGCGGCCTCCACCGGCTGCGGGGCGAGCACGACGAACGATCCGGGCTTGATGATCCCCGACTTCTCCTCGGCGATCGTCTCGGGCCGGTCGCCGAGGTAGTGCTGATGGTCGACCGCGATCGGCGTCACCGCCGCGACCTGGGCGTCGACGACGTTGGTCGCGTCCCACAGGCCACCGAGGCCGACCTCGACCACCGCCACGTCGACCGGTGCGTCTGAGAAGGCGGCGTAGGCCATCCCGGTGATCGTCTCGAAGTACGACATCGGATTCGGGCCGGATCGGTCGACGACCTCGACGTACGGCTCGATCTCGGCGTAGGTGCGGACGAAATCCTCGGTGCTGATCGGGGCGCCGTCGAGCGAGATCCGCTCGGTCATCGACTCCAGGTGCGGGCTGGTGAACCGCCCGGTCCGCAGCCCCAGTCCGCGAAGCAGCGTGTCGATCATGATGCCGGTCGACGTCTTGCCGTTGGTGCCGGTGATCTGGATGACCGGGTAGGCGGTCTGGGGGTCGCCGAGCAGATCGGTGAGGGCCTTGATCCTCGCCAGCGTCGGGTCGAGCCGGGTCTCGGGCCAGCGCGCCAGCAACGCCCGCTCGACATCGGCATACGAAGGGGCAGCGGGCTCGGAGCGCGGCGAGGAGGTCATGGCAGCCTCAGTCTAGGAGTGAACGTCGCTTCCTTCGCACGCCCGACGCTATGCTCGGGCCGCCACAGTGACACAGCGTGGTTATTGGGAGCCTTACACTTGCGTCATGGTCCTTGGACGGACAGTTCACTCGGCTCGCGTCGGCCGGTCGCCTGGCGACGGCGGTGGCGCCAGAGCTCGAGTAGTCGTGCGCCACTGAGCGCCGCCTCCGCCCCCTGGGCTCCTTCACCCCTGAGCCCCAGCGTTGACCGCACACACCCCACGAAGGTGATCATCCGTGACGACACCCGAACTCGCCGCTGACCGCCAGGCAGATCCCGAGCGCCGCCCGGCAGCGATCCCGGACAAGCCCGGCCTCGAAGGCCTCGAGGCCAAGTGGGTCGCTCGCTGGGAGGAGCAGGGCACCTATCGCTTCGACCGGGCGGTCCAGGACCGTACCGCTGTCTACTCCATCGACACCCCGCCGCCGACCGTGTCCGGAACCCTCCACGTCGGCAGCGTCTGCAGCTACACCCACACCGACCTGATCGCCCGGTTCCATCGGATGCGGGGCAAGCAGGTCTTCTACCCGATGGGCTGGGACGACAACGGCCTGCCCACCGAGCGCCGGGTGCAGAACTACTTCGGCGTCCGATGCGACCCGAGCCTCCCGTACGTCGAGGACTTCACGCCGCCGGAGAAGCCGAACCCGAAGAAGCAGGTCCCGATCAGCCGGCGCAACTTCATCGAGCTGTGCCACCGGCTCACCCAGGAGGACGAGAAGCTGTTCGAGGACACCTGGCGGACCCTCGGCCTCTCGGTGGACTGGTCGCTGCTCTACACCACGATCGGCGACCATGCGCGGGCCGTCTCCCAGCGGGCGTTCCTCCGCAACCTGGCCCGGGGCGAGGCCTATCAGGCCCAGGCGCCGACCGTCTGGGACGTCACCGACCAAACGGCCGTCGCGCAGGCAGAGCAGGAGGCGCGCGACCATCCGGGGCACTATTACCGCGTTGCCTTCTACCACGGCAGCGAGCCGGTCTTCATCGAGACGACCCGGCCGGAGCTGATCCCGTCCTGCGTCGCGCTGATCGCCCATCCGCTCGACAAGCGCTACGAGTCGCTGTTCGGCAAGACCGTCCGGTCGCCGATCTTCGACGTCGAGCTGCCGGTCCTCGCACACTCGGCCGCGGAGCCCGACAAGGGCAGCGGCATCGCGATGTGCTGCACCTTCGGCGACCTGACCGACGTGCAGTGGTGGCGCGAGCTGCAGTTGCCAACCCGTACGGTCATCGGCCGCAACGGCAGGCTGCAGCGTGAGGTCCCGGAGTGGATCACCGGCGACCGGGGCAAGCAGGTCTACGAGGAGCTGGCCGGCAAGACGGTGTTCTCGGCCCGCAAGGCGATGGCCGAGGCACTGAAGGAGTCCGGCGACCTGGTCGGCGAGCCGACCGAGACCCAGCGCAAGACCCTCTTCTACGAGCGTGGCGACAAGCCGCTGGAGATCATCTCCTCGCGCCAGTGGTACATCAGAAACGGCGGCCGCGACCCGGTGCTGCGCGGCCAACTGGTCGCCCGCGGGTCCGACATCGAGTGGATCCCCGCGCACATGCAGCACCGCTACACGAACTGGGTCGACGGACTCAACGGCGACTGGCTGATCAGCCGGCAGCGGTTCTTCGGTGTCCCCTTCCCGGTGTGGTACGCCCTCGACGACGACGGCGAACCGATCTACGACAAGCCGATCGTCCCGGACGAGTCCGAGTTGCCGATCGACCCGACCTCGCAGGCGCCGAAGGGGTACGAGGAGAAGCAGCGCGGCAAGCCGAGCGGGTTCGCGGCCGATCCCGACGTGATGGACACCTGGGCGACCTCCTCCCTCACTCCGCAGATTGCCGCTCGCTGGGAGGTCGACCCCGACCTGTTCAGCAAGACCTTCCCGATGGATCTGTGCACGCAGGCCCACGAGATCATCCGGACCTGGTTGTTCTCGCGGGTCGTGCGGTCGCACTTCGAGCACGGCAGTACCCCGTGGTCGCATGCGATGATCTCGGGCTTCATCTTGGACCCTGACCGCAAGAAGATGAGCAAGTCGAGGGGCCATGTCACGGTCCCGGCCGAGCTGTTCGAGAAGTACGGCGCCGACGCGGTGCGCTGGCGCGCGGCGATGCTGCGACCCGGCCTGGACAGCCCGTTCGACGAGGGTCAGATGAAGGTCGGCCGCCGACTGGCGATGAAGGTGCTCAATGCGAGCCGCTTCGTCCTGGGTCTCGGCGCGACCGACACTGACGCGTGGCAGGTCACCGAGCCGCTCGACAAGGCGATGCTGCGCAGCCTGCACCAGACCGTCGAGGCGACCACCGAGGCGTTCGAGTCGTACGACTACACGGCGGCGCTTGACACAGCGGAGCGGTTCTTCTGGACGTTCTGCGACGACTACGTCGAGCTGGTCAAGGAGCGGGCCTACGGCTCGCGTGGCGACGAGGCCGCCGAGTCGGCCAAGGCCGCGCTCGCCACTGCGCTGTCGGTCCAGCTGCGGATGCTCGCGCCGTTCCTGCCCTACGTCACCGAAGAAGTCTGGTCCTGGTGGCAGGAGGGGTCGATCCACCTGGCCAGCTGGCCGGACCCGGACGACGACATCAAGGCGGTGCCGCACGATCCCGACGTGCTCGCCGCCGCGGCCGAGGTGCTCGCCAAGATCCGCGGGACCAAGTCGGCCGCGAAGGTGAGCATGCGTACCGAGGTCGTGACTGCCAACGTCGTCGGGCCGCGCGCCCGGCTCGAGCTGGCCGCCCGCGCGATGGACGACATCCGGGCAGCCGGGCGCGTTACCGGCGGGATGGCGTTCAACGACAGCGGTGAGGAGTCGGGCGACCTGGTCGTGCACGCCGAGCTGGTCACCGCCGAGTCGGCCTGACAATCGGCCGGGCCGGGTTAGGGTCGTCGCCATGACCAAGCTGACCCGCGCCCTGGTCGACGACGTCGCCGGCTACTTCGACACCTGGCTCGCCTTTCGGCAGCAGCACGACCGGATCCCGGGCATCCAGGCGGCCGTGCTGTACGACGACGACCTGGTGCTGTCGTCGGCATACGGCCAGGCCGATGTCGAGACCACGACCGCATTGACGCCGAAGCACCTGTTCCGGATCGCGTCGCACTCCAAGACGTTCACGGCGACCGCCGCGCTCCAGCTCGCCGAGCAGGGGTCGCTGCGGCTCGACGACACCGCGGGACAGTGGCTGCCGTTCCTGGCCGGGTCGCGGGTGAGTGCCGTGACCGTCCGGGAACTGCTGTCCCACGGCGGCGGCGTCATCCGCGACGGGCACGACGGCGACCACTGGCAGCTGTTCCGGGCGTTCCCGGACGAGGCCGAGCTGCGGGCGATCGGCGCCGACGACGCCGGCGTCCTCCCGGCCAACGAGCGCTTCAAGTACTCCAACATCGGCTACTCGCTGCTCGGCATGATCATCGCGGCCGCCGCAGATCAGCCGTACAACGACTATGTACGCGAGCAGATCGTCGATCGACTCGGGCTCGCCGACACCGGACCCGAGTACGACCCGGCCCGCGCCGCCGACTACGCCACCGGATACAGCGCCCTGGCGTACGCCGAGCGCCGGATCCCGATCGAGCACGTCGACACCGGGGCGATGGCGTCGGCGACCGGCTTCTACTCGACGGCGTCAGACCTGGTCCGCTACGCAGCCGGGCACTTCCACGGCGACGAGCGGCTGATCACCGATGCCTCGAAGCGGAAGCTGCAGCGTACGGAGTGGACCATCGGACGCGAGGGCGAGTACGGGCTCGGCTTCGACATCGCCAAAGTGGGTGACCGTCGCGTGCTCGGGCACGGCGGGGGCTATCCCGGACACATCACGAACACCAAGTTCGACCCGGTCGACAAGATCGCGGTGTCGGTCTTCACCAACGCCATCGACGGTCTGGCCGGCCTCTACTCCATGGGATTCATCCGGCTGGTCGAGCTGGCCCTGAAGCCGGCCGACGAACCGACCGGCGGCGCCGACCTGGATCTGGACCGGTTCTGCGGCCGGTTCGCGAACCTCTGGGGAGTCATGGACGTCGTACGCCTCGGCGACCGGCTCCTCGTGCTCTCCCCCACCGCCGACGATCCGACCGACGAGCCGATGAGCCTCACGGTCGTCGACGCCACGACCCTGAAGATGACCGGCGGCGACGACGTCGGCTTCGCGTCGCCGGGCGAGTTGCTGACCTACACCTTCGGCGACTCCGGCGTCGAGTCGGTCCGGGCCGGCAGCGCCACGACCGGCTATCCCTTCGACCGCTTCGCCGCCGCAGCCGCTCGACGGCGCGACCGGGTCACGGTCGGCGATCCCCTCACTCCCTAAGCAGTCCGTGCCGCGAGTGTCACGGGACGATGCGGAATCGTCCCCCACGGATCGGTCTGAGCACACTGAAGTGCCGACGGTCGAGCGTGGCGATCGTGCGCGTGCCGAATCGGTGCGCGAGCACGACGTTTGACGCATCGGCCAATCCGATTGACTGGTCGTCGTAGCGATCGATGACATCAGCGGCGCGAGCGAACTCGGCCGCCTCGATCGCCGGCAGGTCCCAAGC
>DATFRX010000498.1:0-2166 GCA_035262905.1 Nocardioidaceae bacterium | reverse complement strand
CTCACATGCGGCGACCAGCCGTACCGACTCGGCCGGACTGTTCCGCCGGGCCGCCAGTGCCGCTAGGGCCTCGAGGCTGTCGACGTAGAACGTGCGCAGTCCGGCCTCGACCCGGACCGCCAGGGCCTCGTGGTGCAGCCGCTCGCCCCGCTCGACGTCGGCCGGATCGGTGAGCCGGCCCAGCTCTTCGAGCGACTCGGCGACCACATGCGGGATCTCCAGTCGCCGGGCGAGCTCGACGCCGCGCTCCGCGTGCGCCCGGGCGTCGTCGCGCTGCCCGAGTCGCCGCAGCGCACCGGCCAGGCCCGGCAGACCGCGGGCGGCGATCCAGTTGTCGGTGTCCGGCGCGGCGAAGCGGGTGCAGCGCTCGAACCACTCGACCGCGCCGTGCAGGTCGCCGCCCCACAGGTGCAGCTTGCCGATCGCGACGCCCATGCCGACCACGTCGACGTCCGGTCCGGCGTCGTCGATCGACTGGACCAGGCGGTCCATCAGCCGCCTTGCCTCGTCGACCTCGCCGGCCACGCCGAGTGCCCAGGCGAGGTTGGTCGTGTTCGTGCCGGTGGTGAAGTAGTCGCCGAGCGGCTCGGCGATCCGGACCGCTTCGCGACCGAGCTCGACGGCCTGCCGGAGATCGCCCATGAACAGGTGAGCCCAGACCTCGACCGAGTAGGAGAACGCGCCGCAGAACCGGTCGCCGCGGGCCAGGGTGCGCTCGCGCAGCGGCCTGGCCATTGCCACCGCGTCGTCGTGCCGGTCGCGGTTGGTGAGGGAGCAGGCCTCGATGAGTTGGCTGTGGTCGCGCGCGTACGGGTCGTCGGCCCTCGTGCCGTACTCCTGCGCCTCGCGGGCCAGCTCCTCCGCCCGGGCGAAGTCGAAGTAGAACGGGTGGTAGGCCGACTGGAGCAGGCAGCGACCGCGGATCCGGTCGTCGCCGAGCTCGATCGCCAGCTCGAGCCCCTGTCGCGCGGCGTCGACGGTGAGGTCGAGCCGGCCGCCGACCTCGCTGACCATGGCGACGCCGCACAGCAGCCTGGCCTGCAGGAGCGAGCGGTCGTCGGGCGCCCGTTCGATCGCGTCGGTCAGCAACTGCAGCCCCTCGTGCGCGCGGCCGCAGATGAACCAATAGCGGGCCAGCGCCGCCGCTAGCCGACGGCCACGATCCGGATCCGGCGCGTCGAGTCCCCATCGCAGGGCACTGCGCAGGTTGTCGTGCTCCGCGTCGAGCACCTGGCGCCAGGTGTCCTGGTCGCGCTCCAGCTCCGGCTCGGCCGACTCCGCCAGTTCGAGGAAGCAGTCGAGGTGGCGGTCGCGGGTGGACTCGGTTTCGCTGGCCGAAGCCAGCCGCTCCTCGCCGTACTCCCGCACGGTGTCCAGCAGCCGGTAGCGCGCCTCGGTCGGCCCTTCGCGCATCACGACGAGCGACTTGTCGACCAGCCGGCCGAGCACCGGTAGGACGTCGCCGCGGCGTACGGCGTCGTCGTCCGCGCCGACTGCCTGGGCCGCCTCGAGGGTGAACCCGCCGGTGAACACGGACAGCCGGCGGAACACCCGCCGGTCCACGTCGTCCAGCAGATCGTGACTCCACTCCATCGACGCCGCGAGGGTCTGCTGTCGCGCGATCGCCCCTCGCGGTCCCCCGGCCAGCAACTGGAAGCGGTCGTCGAGTCCGGCGGCGATCTGATGAGGGGTCAGGACCCGGATCCAGGCGGCGGCGAGCTCGATGGCGAGCGGGATGCCGTCCACCCGGCGGCAGACGCCGCGGATCTGCTCCTCGCCCTCGGCGTCGATGACGAAGCCGGGTCGGACCAAGGCGGCCCGATCGGCGAACAGGCGCACTGCCTCGTCCTCGGCCATGGACGGCACCCGCCAGATCGCCTCGCCCTCGACTCCGAGCGGCTCTCGGCTGGTGGCCAGCACCCGAAGCTCGACGCATGAGCCGAGCAATGCGTCGACGAGTTCGGCGACGGCGTCGAGGACCTGCTCGCAGTTGTCCATCACCACCAAGCACTGCGATCCGCCGACGGCAGTAGCCAGGCGCTCCAACGGCGAACGGTTGTCGGCGTTAGCGGCTGCACCTGCCACCGCGCTCGCCGCGGTCGCCGCGACCAACTGCGGATCAATGATCGGTGACAGATCCACGAACCACACACCGTCCGCGAAGGC
>DATFRX010000497.1:0-6474 GCA_035262905.1 Nocardioidaceae bacterium | reverse complement strand
ACGGCTATTCGCGCGAGCAGGCTGCCTTCCCGCTGCCGTGGGTGGCGGCGGCGAAGTACTGGCCGCCGGTGGCGCGGATCGACCAGGCCTACGGCGACCGCCACCTGGTCTGCGCCTGCCCGCCGCCGGAGGCCTTCGAGTGAGCGCCCCACCCGGCTTCGGTTTTGCGCACTTGTTGTTGGTGCAGAGCGCCCTCGACCCACAACAAGTGCGCAAAAACGGGGTGTGGGGGCGCGCGTGAGCGGCGTTGCGATGCGGGCTGACACGGCGGATGCGCTGCTTCGCGAGGTCGCGACATCGCAGGCCGATGCCCAGCAGCCGTCGCTCGTGGCCGGCGTCATGCGGTCCGGATCGCTGGTCTGGACGGCCGCGCGTGGACGGCAGGCCGGCGACGTCGAGCCCGGGCCGGATGTGCAGTACCGGGTCGGCTCGATCACCAAGACCCTGACCGCGATCGTCGTCATGCAGGCCCGCGACGAGGGATTGCTCGATCTGGACGCCCCGATCGGCTCGGTCCTCGGCCCCGACCTGCCGTTCGCCACGACCCCGATCCGGCAACTCCTCGCGCACAGCGGCGGTCTCCCGGCCGAGCCGCTCGGACCGTGGTGGGAGCGCAACGACGGCGGCGACTTCGACGACCTGGTCGCGCGGGTCGGCAAGCAGGAACCGGTACTTCCGGCCGCCCGGCAACTGCACTACTCCAACCTCGGCTTCGCGCTGCTCGGCGAGGCGGTGGGCCGGCTGCGTGGCGGTTCGTGGTGGGACGTCGTACGGTCCCGCGTGCTCGACCCGTTAGCGATGGGTCGCACAACGTACGGACCGACGGCGCCACACGCTCAGGGCTACTCGGTCCATCCCTGGTCGGGTCGGCTTGATCCGGAGCCGCACACCGACACGGGTGCGATGGCGCCGGCCGGGCAGGTGTGGAGCACCGTCCAGGATCTGGCTCGCTACGCCGCGTTCTGGCTCGACCCCGATCCGGCCGTTTTGGCACCGGACACCGTCGGCGAGATGCAGATTCCGATCAGTGGCACGCCCGAGGACGCATTGGACATGGCGTGGGGGCTCGGACTCCAGCTCGGCGGGCGGCCCGGGCGGATTCTGTTCGGCCACACCGGCTCGATGCCCGGATTCCTTGCCGGCCTGATCATCGACCCCGAGCACGACGCCGCGGCCATCACGCTGTCGAACGCGACGCGCGGTGACACTCCGAGCCTGGCGTACACGCTGATCGATGTGCTCGCCGAGCACGAGCCGCTGCTGCCGGAGGAGTGGGCGCCGGAGCCGGTCGTCGACGGCACCGACGAGCTGCTCGGGCCGTGGTACTGGGGCAATACGCCCTACACGATGGTGGTTCGCGATGGCGGCCTCGTGCTCGACAACGAGAACGCCGGCCGTCGGACGCGTCTCGAACGGGTCGGCGCCGACACCTGGCGAGGGCTCGACAACTACTTCACTGGTGAACCACTCCACGTCGTGCGGCGGGCCGACGGCACGATCGACCATCTCGACCTCGTGACGTACACCCTCACCCGTACGCCCTACGGCCGCTGACCTTGGACGGGACGGTCTTCGACTCGGTCGCGGAGCTCTACGACCGGGTTCGGCCGACCTATCCGGACGGGGTCTTCGACGACGTCGCCGAGTTGGGTCGGCTGCGACCCGGCGCGCGCATCGTCGAGGTCGGACCGGCGACCGGGCAGGCCACGCGGGCGCTGGCCGGGCGTGGTTGGTCGGTGACCGCGATCGAGCCCGGCGCGAATCTCGCTGCGACAGCGGCCGAGCGTCTCGCCGACCTCCCCGACGTGGCGATCGAGCTGTCTCGCTTCGAGGACTGGGATGCGCCCGCGGATGCTGCCTACGACGCTGTCTTCGCCGCCACGTCCTGGCACTGGGTGGACCCCGCTCGCGGCTATGCCAAGGCGGCTCGGCTGCTGCGCCCCGATGGTGTGCTGGCCGTCGTCATGACGCATCACGTGCTCCCAGCCGACGGCGATCGGTTCTTCGTCGAGATCCAGAAGGTGTACGACGAGATCGAGGAGTCGGATCCGCGGGGCGGGCCGCCGGAGCCGGATGCGGTCGTCGACCCGCTGGGCGCCGAGATAGCCGACTCCGGCTGGTTCGATCCGCCCGAGATTCGGCGGCACCTCTGGTCGCGGACCTACACCGCCGACGACTACATCGATGTGCTCCGTACGTACTCGGGCCACATCGTGATGACCGACGAGCAGCGCAGCCGACTGTTCAGCGCGATCCGGGAACGCATCGGACGCCGCACGCCGGCCACGGTCGAGAAGCACTACCTCAACATCGTGTACGTGGCCGGACGCCGCTGAGCCGGCCATCCCTATCGGATCAGCCGCCATCCGAGCGGGTTGCCCTTTCGGTCAGGCCGCCATCCATGCCGGATGACCCCCGAACCGCGGACGAGCGTCAGAGCGCCTGACTGACCGTGCTCATGTTGAAGTCAGGCACCCGGAGCGCCGGTGTCGCGGTCCGGGGGAAGTAGTCGCCCCACTCGCGCGAGAACGACGCCTCGGTCTGGGCGACGGCCGTGAACCGCTCGAGCAGGTCGATGGGGCTCTCGTTGAAGCGGAAGTTGTTGACCGCGCCGGTGACCTCGCCGTTCTCGACCAGGTAGACGCCGTCGCGGGTGAGCCCGGTGAGCAGCAGGGTCTGGGGGTCGACCTCGCGGATGTACCAGAGGCAGGTGAGGAGCAGGCCACGCTCGACGCCGGCGATCAGGTCGTCGATCGAGCCGGACGCGCCATCCACCTTCATGACGAGGTTGTCGATCGCCGGTGTCACGGGCAGGCCGGTCAGCTCGGCCGAGTGCCGGGTCTGCGCGAGCGAGGTCAGGGTGCCGTCGTGGATCCAGTCGGTGTGCTCCAGCGCCAGTCCGTTGTCGAAGACGCTGCTGACGCTCGACGAGGCGGCAGCCGTCACGAACGGGGTGCACTGCAGTCCCGGGTACGCCGGGTCCGAGTAGACGTTGACGCCGGCCTTGGCCAGGCGCTCGCCGACGCGGGTGCCGCCGCCGGTCTTGCTGTAGACGGTCTGGCCTTCGTACGCATCGCGGGCCGCCGACGTCCAGTACGCATAGATCAGCAGGTCGGCGACCGCGGCCGGCGGCAGGATCGTGTCGTAGCGGTCGGCTGGCAGTGCCACCGTCTCCTTGGCCCAGCCGAGCCGGCGCTCCAGCTCACTGTCGAGTCCCAGCGCGTCGACGTCGGAGAAGTCGCGGGTCGACTGGCCGACCCAGGCCGACCGGGTCAGGTCGCCGGACTTGCCGGTGATGCCGACATGGCCAGTGGGCTGGGCGTGCCGCCGCCGCAGTCCGCTCGACGAGCCGAGGTAGACCGTGCCGACGGTGTGCTCCACGTAGCCGTAGAGCAGCCGGTCGTCGGAGCGGGCCCGGCCGAACGCCTCGCCGAGCGCCGGCGCGAAGGTGTCGAAGACGGTGATCGACGTCGACGCCGGCTCGTCGTCCCAAGTCGGATCGTCGCCGCCCTCGATCAGCGGCGCCGCGTCCTCGGCCGGGCCGGCCTCCCGGGCGGCGGCGTCGGCCGCCTCGACCAGCGCCTGCACCTCCTCGACCGTGGAGGCGCTTCGGGTCAGCGCGCTCGAGGCGACGCCCTGGCCGCCGTCGACGGTCGAGATCACCGTGACCTCGGAGCCCTGCATCATCCCGTTGGTCGTCAGGGTGTTGTTCGCCCAGCGCAGGTTGGCGCTCGTCGACGCGTCAACGAGGACCACGCAACCGTCGGCGGTCGAGGCCTGGAGAGCCCGCTCGACGAGCTCCTGGGGACTGTTGCCGGTCATCGACCCGCCTCCGCTTGGGTGTTGAGGATCCGTACGCCACGGAACAGCGCCGACGGGCAGCCGTGACTGACCGGTGCCACCTGTCCGGGCTGTGCCTTGCCGCAGTTGAAGGCGCCGCCGAGCACCCAGGTCTCCGGACCGCCGACGGCCTCCATCGAGCCCCAGAAGTCGGTCGTCGAGCTCTGGTAGGCCACGTCGCGCACCTGGCCCTCGAGCTTGCCCTGCCGGATGCGGAAGAACCGCTGGCCGGTGAACTGGAAGTTGAACCGTTGCATGTCGATCGACCACGATCGATCGCCGACGACATAGAGCCCGTCCTCGACCTGGCCGATCAGGTCCTCGGTGCTCGGGCCGTTCTCGGCCGGCTGCAGCGAGACATTGGCCATCCGCTGGATCGGGATGTGGCCGGGGGAGTCGGCGAACGCGCAGCCGTTGGAGCGGCCGAGCCCCTGCATCTGCGCCATCCGCCGGTCGAGCTGATAGCCGACCAGGACACCGTCCTTGATGATGTCCCACGACTGCGACTGGACGCCCTCGTCGTCGTAGCCGATCGTGGACAGGCCGTGCTCGACGGTACGGTCGCCGGTCACGTGCATGACGGGGGAGCCGTACGTCAGGGTGCCGAGCTGGTCCCAGGTGGCGAACGACGTACCCGCGTAGTTGGCCTCGTAGCCGAGTGCCCGGTCGAGCTCGGTCGCGTGGCCGATCGACTCGTGGATGACCAGCCACAGGTTCGACGGGTCGACGACGAGGTCGAGCACGCCGGCGTCGACCGACTTGGCGGCCAGCTTCTCGGCGAGCAGGTCGGGAATCTCCTCGAGCTCCCGGTCCCAGTCGCGGCCGTCGACGAGGTACTCCCAGCCGCGGCCGACCGGCGGCGCGATGGTGCGCATCGAGTCGAATCGGCCGGTGGCCTCGTCGGTGCCGTGCGCGGTGAGATCGGGCTGCAGGCGTACCCGCTGCTGGGTCGTGACGGTCCCGGCCAGATCGGCGTAGAACTTGTTCTCGACCACCTGCTGCAGCGCCGCACTCACATGGGAGACGGTCTCGTGGCCGAGCAGCCGGTGGCTCCAGTCCGCCAGCCGCTCGACCTTGTCCGACAGCGGAACCGACAGCGGGTCGATCGAGTAGGCCGACACCCACCGCACGTCGTCGTAGACCGGCTCGGGTGCCAACTCGATGCGCTCGGAGCTGATCGCCGACGACACCTGCGCGACCCGGATCGCTTCCTCGGTGGTACGGATCGCGGCCTCGGCCGACAGCTCCACACTGGCCGCGAAGCCCCAGGTGCCGTCGAGGATGACTCGCACCGCGAAGCCGAGATCCTCGCCGTCGTGGCTGCCTTCGAGCGCGCCGTCGCGGAGCCGGATGCTCTGGCTGCGCAGCCGTTCCAGCCGGAAATCGGCATGCTCGACGTTGAAGTCGCGGGCCCGTTGCAGCGCGGCATCGGCCAGGCGACGGAGGGGGATTGCCAGGAAGCTGGCGTCGATGTCGTGCGGCATGGCGGCGAGCCTAACCGGTGCCCGAGGTGGGCCCGCTCACCGCGTCAGTGCAAGCGATCCTGGTGGGTCAGGACGACCATTCGATCGCCTCGGACAAAGCTCGCAAGACAGACACCGAAGGCGTCGGCGACCTTGACCGCGAGACTCGACGCGGCGCCGACCGAGACGATCACCGGGATCCGCGCGACCGCTGCCTTCTGGACGATCTCGAAGCCGAGCCGGCCGCTGACGGCGAGGGCCGCCGGGGCAGTGCGGCCGCGGTCGAGGAGCCGCTGTCCGACGACCTTGTCGACCGCGTTGTGCCGCCCGATGTCCTCGCGGACGACGAGCGGAGTGCCGTCGACGTCGTACAGTCCGGCCGCGTGCAGACCGCCGGTCGTGTCGAAGATCCGCTGTGCCTCGCGCAGTCGCTCCGGCAGGCTCCGGGCCAACCGCGCGTCGAGGGTCGGCTCCACCGGCTGCGGGCTGGCGCCGATGTCGAACACGGCGTCGATGCTCTGCTTGCCACAGACGCCGCAGGCCGACGTCATCGCGAGGGTGCGTTCGCTCCATCGCGCCGGCGGCCGGGCCAGGTCGATCGACACCACGTTGTACTCCTGCTCGGGCAGCAGGTTGACGTCGGTGCAGTAGGCCACCGTGCGTACGTCGTCGATGCCGGTGAACACGCCTTCTGCGTACGCCAGTCCGGTCGCCAGGGCGAAGTCGTGGCCCGGCGTACGCATGGTTGTGACGAAGCCACGCGCCGGTGTGTCCGGCCACGACAGCCGGATCTCCAACGGCTCCTCGGTCGCCAGCTTGTCCTCGCGGACGATGACGTCGTCGCCTTGCCATTCGCGGACCCGAATCCGCTCGGTGGGTCCGGGTCGCCGTGCGGTCCTCACCCCGTCAGTGTGGCACCCGGTGAGCACGTGAACCCACCACGCGCACGGGGGGCCGAGCTCAGCCGGCGGCGCGGACCGCCAGTGCCTGGCGCAGATCGTCGGCCCGATCGGCAACCGAGCGCCGAAGGCCGGGGCCCAGATCCACTGCGTTCAGGGACGTCTCCGCCAACTGCAGCGTCCGGTGCGACACCGCGTACTTCGGGAACGCGAGGCTGGCGGCCTGGGCGACGACCATGCCCGAGCGCAACCGGGCCGTCCCCGGAATGTCG
>DATFRX010000496.1:0-20036 GCA_035262905.1 Nocardioidaceae bacterium | reverse complement strand
AGAAGGACGAGGTGGCCGACTACCTGGAGTCCTACGCGCTGCACTGGGATCTGCCCGTACGCATGAGCACCCGCATCGACCGGCTCGAGCAGGGCCCGGACGGGCGCTACCTCGCCGCCGTCGGAGCCGACACGATCAGCTGCGACAACGTGGTCATCGCCACCGGAAGCTTCGGCCGGACGCCGAACGTCCCGGACTTCGCGGCCGGCCTCGACCCGTCGATCAGGCAACTGCACTCCAGCGAGTACCGCCGGCCTGACCAGCTCCAGCCCGGCCGCGTACTCGTCGTCGGAGCCTCTCACTCGGGCACCGACATCGCGTACGAGGCCGCCGAGACGCACTCAACGACGCTGGTCGGCCGAGACTGCGGGCAACTCCCGTTCCGGCCCGAGTCGCGGGTCGCGCCGGTCGTGGTGCCGATCCTGATCTTCCTCGCCCGGCACGTCATCACCCGCCGGACGCCGATCGGTCGCAAGGCGATGCCGCACATCCGATTCGAGGGCGGCCCGATGCTCCGGGTCCATCGCGAGGACCTCGCCGCACGCGGCGTCGAGCGGGTCGTAAGCCGGGTCGCCGGCGTGAGCGAAGGACGGCCGTGCCTCGACGACGGCACCGTGCTCGACGTGGCCAACGTGGTGTGGTGCACCGGATTCCGGCAGGTCTTCGACTGGATCGACCTCCCGATCTTCGGCGACGACGGATGGCCCGAGGAGATGCGAGGCGTGGTCGAGGCCGCTCCGGGACTGTACTTTTGCGGCCTGTCGTTCCAGTACGCGTTCAGCTCCATGGTCTTCCCGGGCATCGGCCGCGACGCCGACTATCTCGCCCGCCAGATCGTGTCGAGGTCGCGCAGCGCGGTTCCGGCGGCGGCCTGACGCGTCGGGCGACGGCCAGGCACTTCGGGACTATCCTCTGAGCACGGGAGTTCCGAATGGGCGTGGTTGAAGACCTGATCCGGGCGCGAGAGACCTTCGAGCGCCGGGAGTGGGTGGCTGCCTACGACGCCCTGTCCGAGCTCGATCCGGAGACGCTGACCGGCGACGACTTCGCCCAGTTGGCCACGGCAGCCGCCCTCCTCGGCCGCCGCAACGACTCAGTCCAGGCGCTGCAACGCGCGTACCAGCTGAACCTCGACGCCGGCGAGACCCTGGCCGCCCTGCGGTGCGCCTTCTGGCTGGCTATGTCGCTCACGATGAGCGGTGAGACGGCGGTCGGCGGCGGCTGGATCGCGCGAGCCGAGCGCCTGATCGACGAGGTGACCGAGGACGTGGTCGAGCACGGCTACGTCCTGCTGCCGGTGATGGTCCGGCAGATCTTCTCGGGCGAGCTCGACTCGGCGTACCAGCTGGCCGTCCGCATCGTCGAGTACGGCCGCCGATTCTCCGAGCCCGACCTGCTTGCGATGGGGCTTTGCTCTCAGGGTCGGATGCTGTTGTACGAGGGGAGAGTCCCGGAGGGCTTGGCGCATCTCGATGAGGCGATGGTCGGCGTCGCCGCGGGCGAGGTGTCGCCGATCTTCTCGGGCCACGTCTACTGCACGATGATCGAGGGCTGCCAGGAACTCGGCGACCTCGCCCGGGTCATCGAGTGGACCACCGCCCTGACCGCCTGGTGCGACGCGCAGCCCGGCATGGTGCTGTTCACCGGCCAGTGCGCCGTACACCGCGGCCAGATCATGCGGGCGCACGGCGCTTTCGCCGAAGCCCTCGACGAGTTCGAACGTGCAGTAGAGCGCTACGTCCTCGAGGACACCACGCCGGCGGCCGGGCTGGCGATGAGCGAGCGCGGCGACGTGCTCCGGATCCGGGGCGACTTGCAGGCCGCCGAGGAGGCCTTTGACGCGGCGATCCGGTTCGGCCACGAGGCGCAGCCGGGTCTGGCGCTGCTGTGGCTGGCGCGAGGACGCCAGTCCGCGGCCCTCGGCGCGATTCGCCGGTTGCTGGCCGAGCCGCGCAACCCGGTGCATCGATCCCAGCTCCTGCCAGCGGGCGTCCAGATTCTGCTCGCCGCCGGAGAGACCGACCAGGCGTCGGCCTTGGCCGACGAGCTGGCGAATCTCGCCGAGAGCTTCGAGTGCGCCGCGCAGCGGGCGACGGCCGGCCATGCGGTCGCCAGCGTGGCACTCGCCCGGGACGACGCGGCCGGCGCGGTCGCTCAGCTGCGGGTCGCCTCCCGCCTGTGGACCGAGCTGGGCGCGACCTACGAGATCGCGCGTTGCCGGACCCTGCTCGGGAGGGCGTACCAGCTGCTCGGTGACCTCGACTCGGCCCAGACCGAGCTGACCGCCGCGCGTCGTACCTTCGCCGAGCTCGGCGCGGTTCCGGCCGAACGTGAGGTGAGCCAGCTGCTACAACCGGCGGCGCCCGGTGGGTTGACCGCTCGCGAGGTGGAGGTGCTCCGCCTGGTGGCCACCGGCCGGAGCAACAGCGAGATCGCGACCGAGCTGGTCGTGAGCGAGAAGACCGTCGCCCGTCACCTCAGCAACATCTTCGGCAAGCTCGACGTCTCCTCGCGCACGGCGGCGGCGGCATTCGCCTTCGAGCAGAACCTGCTATGACCCGCTGTGACCCGGATACGGAAGGACCGACATGGACATCGCTTCGCTGGCAGCCCTCATGAACGAGGCCGCGGAACACCACCACGCGTACGAGCAGGTCGCCCCACCGCACGACTGGGCGGACTGGTACGCGGCGTATGTGGACTCTCGTCAGAGTGGGAGCTCACCGGACGAAGCGGTTGCCGCTGCTGGGCGCTACCTGGCCGACGTCAAGAACATCGTCGTCGAGTGACAGGGCGGAGCTATTCGGTGATCTGAACCCCGCCGAACCAGGTGTTGGTCGTCACCAGCAGCCTGGGAGCGTCTTCGGGCAGGTCGGCCGCGTCGGTCACCCTCGTGTCGACCCCGCCCAGGTTTCCGCTGCTCTCCACCTCGACCGCCCAGCCGGGCGGCACAGTGACCTGCGCGCCGCCCATGACGGTCGTGACGTTGAGGGTCGCGCCCTCGGGCTCGAGCGTGGCGTTGCGCAGATCGAGATCGATTCCGCCCATCACGGCCAGCGCCGAGCCGGATCGCAGGGGAGTGGCACGGCTCTTGAAGTCCCTGCCGCCGAAGATCGCGGCCAGGGTGAAGGCGTCGGAGTCCTCGTCGCCCACCGTCATCCGCTTGGCGACCAGCTGACCGACCGCGCTCGCGGCCACGAGTACGAGGAGCGCGCGTACTGACCCGCGCAGCACCGATCGACGATTCATGGCGTGATTCTGCCACGGCGGCCGGTGTGAATTCGGTGAGGATCGCGGGAGCCGTCGCGACCCGAATCACTCGGGATCTGGGCTCGTGGAGCGGCAGGTACGCTCGACGGCGATGGAAGAGAACGAAGCGCGCCACGTGGTCGATGCCCTGCGTGAGCGGGGCACCAACGCCACGTTGGCGCGAGTGGGTGTACATCAGTTCGGTGTGTCGGTCCGGCTGCCCGACGGCCGCGAGGCGGTCTGGGACTCCGACGGCACCGCCACGCTGGAGGCGCAGGTGATGCGCGACGGCATGCTGGTCGGCTACGTCCCGGTGATCGAGGGGTCCGAGGACTACACCGTGGATCAGGTGGTCGACGCGATCGTGCGCACCGACTACGACCAGCCGGTCGCTACCCGTCGCGCAACCGCGCCGCCGCCCGAGCCCGCACTGCCGGTCGAGGGCGGGTTCTATCGCCGGTTCCGGGACTGGTTCCGCTACCGCTGACACGCTGCTCGGCCGTGATGGCCCGGGAGCTTTGGGTACCAACCGGGGATGACACCGGAGCAGGCCCGGGCGGTGCATCTTGCGTACGACCGCCTCTACGACTACGTGAGCTCGGGTGATATGACCCTGTTGTCGTCCGAGACCGAGCTGGTCGAGCTCACCTACGGCAACTTCCTCGCCGCGGAGACGCTAGCCGGGATCCTGGCCAAGCTTCGCGGGACGACCTTCGATCGGGTCCTGCGCGACCTGCCCGAACGTGACGAGGGCGTTCCACCCGGACCTGCCGCGAAGTACATGTGGGAGACCGCCATCCATCGGCTGCGGCACCTGCACGCCCACAGCTGGCAGCGCCGGCCGGAGCCGTCGCATATCTACAACCTGTCCACGACGCTGCGCAGCTCGTTCAATCTGGTCGTCGCCTCGATCATCGAGGTCGCCGCCGAGACGAAGACGACCTCGAGGCAGCTCGCCGCCCTGCTCCGGGACGCCGCTGCGGCCGAGATGAGCTAGTCCGGGTACGGCGGCTCAGCTCTCGATGCGGGTCGCTGCTCGTACGCGGTTGCCGTCGGGATCGGTGACCTCGCAGTCTCGAGCCCACGGCATCTCGTCGATCGTGACGCCGAACTCCGCTGCCACCGCATCGACGTCGTCGACCCAGAGGTAGATCAGCCCGGGAGCCGACGCGTCGCCTCGGTGCTCGGACAGGTAGACGAGGCAGTCGTCTCGCCGGATCCCGACGAATCGTGGGGAGTTCGTGTCGAACTGATGCCGGAACTCCTCGGCGAAGCCGAGCCGTCCCCACCAGGGCAGCGCCCGCTCCACATCGGCGACCGGCAGAATCGGCACGGCGGTGGTCATGTTCCGACGCTATCGCCGACCCATGCTTCACACCCAGACATCGAGGACACCCGCGAGTGCCTCGGACCAGTGGCCGTCGACGACCTCGATGTGTCCCGCACCGGGCTGGATGACCAACTGGGAGCCGGCGATCCGCTCGTTGTACCAGCGGCCGTGTGAAGGCGGACAGTGGCGGTCGTCCTCCCCGTACCACAGCACGGTCGGGGCCACGACGTCCGCCGGGTCCACGTCCCAGGCCCCTCCCCAGGCGAGATTGTCGAGCACGTAGCCGTCCGGCCGGTCGATGATCGACGCCAGATTCGCGGCCCAGATCGCCCGGTAGCCGGCGTCGCCGATCAAGGCGCCGTCGAACTCGGCGAAGAACGCGTCCACCCGCCCTTCGTCGTCGAGTCCGGCCAGGCCGCCCAGATCGCGCTCGGCCGAGCCGTACATGCTGGCCCAGGCAGCCGCGCCGTCGCCGGCGTCCAGCAGGGCGAGGTAGCCGCGGTCCTCGGCGTTCTTGTCCGGCGGATCGAGTTGGCGCCATGGCCCGATGCCTCCGACCACGCCGACCGCACGGACCCGCGTCGGGTCTGCGACCGCCGTCGCGACGGCGAACGGTCCGCCGCCCGACGCACCGAGGACGGCGTACTGCTCAAGGCCGAGGGCAGAGGCCAGCGCCGCCGTATCCCGCCCGGTGCTGATCAGACTCGGATCGGTCGAGCCCGTGGAGCCGCCGTAGCCGGGCCGGCTGACCGACAGGAGCCGGACGCCGGCCGAGACCGCTGCCTCGTGCCCCCATCGCCCGAGCATCCGGGTGCTCGGCGTGCCCGGATGGAGGATGACGGCGCGCCCGTCGGGATCGCCGCCGTCCCAGTAGTCGATGATCCGGCCGTCTCCAAGCTCACAGCGTCCGTCGTGGCCAGGCCCACTCATGACACAAAAGCTAGCTTCTCCGCCGTCGATCGCGGCTGTAGGCTCCCCTCGGACCACCGACGCATGGTGTCGCGTTTCGTACTGGCGCCCGGCAAGAGCGGATCCAGTACACCCATCGAGTGCGGGGAGAGTCATGGACGCGTCACTTGCCGAAGAATTCGGGCGACTCGCGATCGAGCTGCACGGCCGCCGAAGCCTCGACGAGACGATCGATCAGGTGGTCCAGTACGCCCTCACCGCCGTGGACTGCGACTTCGCCGACGTGATGTTTCTGCACCGGGAGAAGCGGATCGAGACCGTCGCGGCCACGGATTCGCTGGCGGAGAAGGCGGCCCAGTTGCAGGCCGAGCTGGACGAGGGTCCGGTGCTGGCGCTGCCGCCGGAGCCGGGCGATCACATCGTCGTCCACGACACGACCTCGGACGTGCGGTGGCCGCGGTGGGGTGCCGAGCTCGGCGCGCTCGGCGTACGCAGCGTGCTCAGCACGCGGCTGGCCAGTCAGCATGCCCTGATCGGTGCGCTCAACCTCTACGCCCACGAGCCGCTCAGCTTCGACGGCGACGACATCGCGATCGCGCACATCCTCGCCCGGCACGCGTCGGTCGCACTCGCGACGGCTCGCAAGGAGTACGCCGTCGCGCAGTCCATCGACGCCCGCAAGCGGGTCGGTCTTGCGCAGGGCATGCTGATGGAGCGATTCGGACTGAACGCCGAGGAGTCCTTCGAGCTGCTTCGGCGCTACTCACAGCAGCATCGGCTGAAGCTCAACGAGGTCGCCCGCGAGCTGGTCGCGACCCGGGAGCTGCCGAAGCGGAAGGTCTAGCCCGCCTGGGCGGCGAGACCGGGACCTTTGCCTCTACGCCGTCGGGGCCCTCCCGGCAGACGTTCGTCAGGTGGCGACCCCGACCGTTTAGCAGCAAGCGGCCGGGGCCGCACCACCTTCGCGGCGGAATTATCCGACCAGCCAGGGCGCTCTCGGTGACGTGAAAGCTGCACGCATTCATGAGCACGGCGGCCCCGAGGTCATCCGCTACGAGGACGCACCCAAGCCAGCACCCGGACCCGGCGAGGTCCTCATAAAGGTCGCCGCGGCCGGCTTCAATCCGGCGGACAGCGGCGATCGATCCGGCCGATACCGCTCGGTCGCCCTCCCGTTCACGCTCGGCTTCGACGTCTCCGGGACGGTCGAGGAGGCCGATGCCGACAGTGGTTTCGTGGTGGGCGACAGCGTCATCGGCCGGCTGGACCACGGGGGAGCGTCGGCGGAATACGCGGTCGCAC
This sequence comes from Nocardioidaceae bacterium, assembly GCA_035262905.1. Lineage (GTDB taxonomy): Bacteria > Actinomycetota > Actinomycetes > Propionibacteriales > Nocardioidaceae > DATFRX01. The sequence goes on along the minus strand of DATFRX010000496.1, from coordinate 13,246 downwards.
CCGCCGACGTACTGGTACGGGCGCCGGAGCGCATTCCGCTGGCGGACGCGGCCGCGATTCCGGTGGCCGGACTGACCGCCTGGCAGGCCGTACACGAGCACGCGCAGCTCAAGAGTGGGCAGCGGGTTCTCGTCAACGGCGCGGGTGGCGGCGTGGGCGGGTTCGCCGTCCAGCTCGCCAAGCTGGCTGGCGCCTATGTCATCGCGACCGCCAGCCCGCGCAGCGCTGACGCGGTTCGAGCCCATGGCGCCGACGAGGTCATCGACTACACGACGACGTCTCCGGCCGCGGCGGTCCAGGAGCCGGTCGACGCCGTCCTGAGTCTGGTGTTCGTCGGTCCGGAGGCGGGGGAGGCCCTGGCCGGTCTGGTCCGACCGGGCGGCGTCATCGTCTCGATCACCGGCCGGATCGAGCCGCCGGCCGACCTGGACATCCGGTCGGTCGGGTTCAGCGCCCGCAACGATCCCGAGCTGCTCGCCGAGGTGGTACGCCTGGTCGACGCCGGCGAGCTCACCGTCGACGTCGCAGAGCGGCTGCCGCTCTCGGAGCTCGCCGAGGTCCATCGCCGCAGTGAGGCCGGGCAGACCCGCGGCAAGGTCATCCTGATCCCGTAGGGCGCCGCCAGCGCGCGTCGTAGTCGCCGAATGGATCACGTCCGGCGACGATCTCTCGCCGTTTGCGTTCGGCCTCCCTCCCGTACGCACGGGTTGGTGAGCGACATGTCGGACGTGTGGCGCGTACGGGAGCGACGCGATCACCGCCCTCCGTTGACTCCACAACGCGTAAGGCGTAGCTTACGTGTTAGTGATGACTTACGCGAAGAGCAGCTGGGCAGTGCTCGCCGACCCGACCCGGCGCACGATCTTCGAGCGGCTGGCGGAGCGCCCGAGCGCGGTCGGCGAGTTGGCCGGTGATCTGCCGGTCAGCCGGCCCGCGGTCTCGCAACACCTCAAGGTCCTGAAGGACGCCGGCCTCGTCATCGACATCCGGGCCGGCAAGCAGCGCATCTACCAGGTCGACCCCGAGGGGCTGGCCGCGTTGCGGGCCGAGCTCGACCGGTTTTGGAACACGACGCTGGCGGCCTTCAAGTCGGTCGTCGAGCAACCACCCAAGGAGATCTGAATGAGCGCGAAGGTAACAGAGACAACCGTGAACGCGTCCGTCGTCGTCGAGGCGCCGATCGAGCGTGCGTTCAAGGTGTTCACCGAAGACTTCGGCAGCTTCAAGCCGCCGGACCACAACATGCTCGGCGTCGAGATCGCCGAGACGGTGTTCGAGCCGCGGGTCGGCGGCAGCCTGTACGACCGCGGTGTCGACGGCAGTGTCTGCCGGTGGGCTCGGGTCCTGGAGTACGAGCCGCCCAACCGCGTGCTGCTGAGCTGGGACATCAGCCCGCAATGGCAGATCGAGACCGACCTCGACAAGACCAGCGAGTGGGAGGTGCGGTTCGTCGCCGAGACCCCCGAGCGGACTCGGGTCGAGCTCGAGCACCGAAACCTCGAGCGCCACGACGAGGGCTGGCAGAGCGTGCGCGACGGCGTCGCCGGAGACGCCGGATGGCCGCTCTACCTGCAGCGCTACGTCGACCTGTTCGCCTGACATCCGGGGGTCAGCCGCGGAGCAGCGCTGCGTGGCTGACCCCCTCAGGGATCGGTTTCGAGCACCGTCAGGTGCGGCGCGAAGCCCTGCCGTCGATAGAAGCGAACTGCGTCGTCGTTGGCCGTGTACGCCGTCACAGCCAGCCGGCCGGCGTCGTGGTCTCGCGCCCAGGCGCGGAACTGCTCCACCAGCCCGGTGCCGACGCCCTGACGCCGGTGAGCCGGTCGCACGTACATGCTCGCCAGCGTCGCGACGGAGACCAGCCGAATCTCGGTCGGTTCGTCTACCCGGCCGGTGAGGTGGCCGACGACCTTGCCATCGAGCTCGGCGACCAGGACGAGCCGGTCCGGCATCTCCATCAGTTCGGTGAACCCCTGCACGCCGTATGACCGCGGATAGTCGGCGTTCATCGTCGAGTCGCGGGGCCCGGCGTCCTCGGCGAACAGGGCAGCCAGCAGGTCGACCAACGCTGCCGCGTCGGCGGTCGTGGCCGGCCGGATCCGGACCTCGCTGTCGGGACCCGGTGACGCGGTCATTGCGTCTCGACGAGGGCGGCGAGCCGGTCGAGCGACGTCTGGAGCCGGTCGGCCGTGGTCGCCCGGGCGCGTGCGAACCGGCCCTCGTCGGTGAGCTCGGTCCAGTCGTAGGTGTGCGTGACCTTGGTACGAGACGCGTCGATCGGCTCGAGCTCCCAGCGCCACAGGTGCCCCGGCGGCCTGCCACCGGGCTCGGACGGCCGCCAGGCGATCCGGCGACCCTCCTCGTACTCCACGATGCGGTTCTCGCGGATGTTGCCGCCCGACAGGGTCATGAGGAAGACGTCGCCGACGGCGCGGACCCGCTGTCCAGGTGCGGCCTCCGCCAGGTTGTCGTTGCCGTCCCAGCGCGGCTGTTCGGCCGGATCGGCGATCAGTTCGAAGATCTGCGCAGCACCGGCCGAGACCTCGCGGGTGGTGCTGACGACGCGGGTTTGCTCACTCTGATCGGTCATCGCCGACCATCCTCCACCGCCAGGGGCCTGGCATGCGACCGGCCCCGGACGAGCGCTCGCCCGGGGCCGGTCGGATGGATCGTTACGCGACCGTCAGCGTCACGCTGTTGTTCGCGTACGACACCGTGAACTTGTAGCCGTGCGAGCTCACGACGGCGCCCTCGGCGAGCCCACGGAAGGTGCCGTGGATCGCCTGGCCGCTCATGATCGTGAACGTGGTGCCCTGGGTCAGGTCACCCTGGACGTCCACGGTCAGATCGCCGGCCAGATTCAGATCGCCACCCGCCACGACGCTGGTGTTGTCGTCGTCGCCGGAGATGGTCACCGCGTAGCGGCCCTTCTTGCCGACGCTGACATCGCCGTCGACGGTCAGGGTGCTGCCGGCAGTGACCGGTACCTCGGTGATCTGGCCGGCCTCGTCGGACGACAGACCCGGTGCCAGCACACCGCCGGTGACATCGACACTGTCGCCGACGCTGCCGTTGCCGCCGAGCGTGCCGCCCTGCACCTCGATCGGGCTCGCGTGCGAGCCGACGACCGAGAGCTTGCCGCTGCGGACGGTGCTCGTGCCGTGCCAGGTGTTGTCACCCGCGAGGAACAGGGTGCCGCCACCACGCTTGGTCAGGCTGCCCTCGTAGACCCGCTCGTTGCGAGCCTGGTCGCGCCGAGTGCCGATGGCGAAGTCCGACCGGTCGATCTCGCTCGCGCCGGGCGGCAGGCCATTGGTCCAGCCCTTGTCGATCTTGGTCTGCTCCCAAGTGGCGTCCTCGGCGGCGTCCTCACCCTGACGGGCCTGGATCGCGACGTCGGAGATGTCGTTGGCCCAGACATCGCTGTAGCCCTTCGTGTTGATGTCGGTCGGACCGACCAGCTGACCCGGACCCTGCATGGCCTCACGCAGGCTGACCGTGCCCCAGCCGTTGCGACTGTCGGGAACCTGCACGATCTGACCCGCGTTCGGGTTCGGAACTGCATTGCCCTGCGCGTCGCTGATCGTGGCGTTCTGCCGACCGGTGGTGAACATCGTGTACAGCGCCTGCTCGTTGGTCATGTACGGGAAGCGCTGCATGATCAACGAGAGCGCGGCGGCCGAGTGTGGACCGGCCATCGACGTACCCGAGGCGCTGCGGTAACGGGCCTGCGGCACGCCGTCGATGACGTCGACCCAGGTGCTGTTGATCGCGCGACTCGGTGCGGTGAGACACGACCACTTGGCTAGACCGCACTGGTTGAACTCCTGCGTCCCCGGCACCCGCACCGAACCGTCCGGGTTGAAGGTGCGACCGATGTTCGGGTTGACGCCCGACGTCGTGTACCACTGGCCCTCGAGGTCGGGCAGGAAGTACGGTGCGGCGCCCCGTGCGGTCGGGTTCCTGGCACCGGCGTTTCCGGCGGTGAACTGGAGGATCGTGCCGGTGCGCGCGACCTCGATGGCGCCGTTCAGCCAGTGCAGGGTGTTGCCGTTCGCGTCGGCGACACCGTCCGGGGTCGAGATGTACCGCCAGGCCGCGTTCAGGCCGAAGCTCGCCGGCCCGCCCGGCGGCGGGTCGTAGGTGTTGTAGTTCTCGGTCGGCGGCGCGCTGCCCCAGCTGGTGGTGATCAGCCGGATCGGCTTGCCGTTCGCGGTGTCGGCGTTGTTCACCGCCCGGTAGACATTGCCGATGTATCCGTTGTCCGGCGTCTGCGCCGGCGTCGCGTTGTCCGGCACCAGGCCGTAGAAGACGCCGTCGGTCTTGTGCGTGTTGCCGGCATAGAGGTCGGCGTTGAACGCGACGCCGTGCATGTTGGCCTGCGGCCCGTCCGGCTGGGTCTCACCGACGCCGTCCCGGCTGGCGGCGATGGTCCCGCTGACGTGCGTGCCGTGGCTGTCGTTGTACTCCTGGTTGAAGAACCCCGACGTCGGGCCGGTCTGGCCGCCCTGGGCCACGACCGAGTGGAACCGGTCGCCGATCGCATAGCCGGTCGCGAGGCTGCCGTGCTCTCGCATGTGCCCGGCGAAGGTGCCCGAGTCGACCATGCCGATGTTCATCCCGCTGCCGGAGTAGCCCGCGGCGTAGGCGTACTCGGCTCCGATCGTCACCATGCCGTTGTCGCGCAGGAACTCCGGAGTACGCCAGCTGGCCGGGTCGCCGAGCTGGCCCGGATCCCCGACGTAGGTCTGGATCGGCGGCGGTGGCTCGGACAGCCCCGCCGTCGCCGTCGTCGTGGGCATCACCGCCGCGAGACCTGCGGTCAGCGAGACACCCGCGAGGGTGGCATGCCTTCGTTTCACGTTCCTCACCTCTCCTGAGTCGAGTCCTCGTAGCCCCTTGAGGGGGAGAGCGAGCACGGGCAGCCACCCGGAGGCTGGACCGCGACGAAACCCCGAAGCTACGGCGCTGTCGACGGCCGGGCATCCGACATATGCCGGAAGATCCGGTCGTCACGTTCGTCCGCTGTTGGTTGGCAGCGCCCCACCTGCACCGATATAGGCCACGGACAGAGTGGAGTCGGCGCTGGGACCTTCGACTCTGTGATGTCCGGTCGATCCAGCCGGACACTGCAAGTGCGTGAAGCGACCGGAGAACCTGCACGTGAGGTAGACGCCATGGCGATCTTGGCCGGTGGACACCAAGGCAATGTTCAAGGTGGGGCTCGGCGGCAGTACTTTCACGATCCCGCCGCTCCGACGCCCGAGGGACTGTTGCCGGCGGCCTACGCCGCGGTCCGCAATCTCAACGGCCAGGTGCTGCTCGTACGCCGGACGGACGACGGCTACTGGGAGCTCCCGGGTGGCCGGGTCGACGTCGGCGAGTCCGCATCGCAGGCCGCGATTCGGGAAGTCGACGAAGAGACCGGCGTTGCCATTGAGGTGACCGGCGTGATCGGCGTCTACAGCGATCCCGGGCATGTCCTGGCCTACCCACAGGGCATGGTGCGTCAGCAGCTGGCGGTCTGCTTCCATGCGTCGGCGGTCAACGGCGACGTTCGCCCTGACCTCTCGGAGACCAGCGAGGCCGGCTGGTTCGACCCGGACCAAACACTCGGGCTCGGGATGCATCCAACCATGCGGCAGCGGCTCGACGACGCCCTGAACGAGCCGGATCGGGTGCACTTCGACTAGCGGCCCGCAACCCGGCTCGGCCGGCATTGCCAGGGTCGTGATCACGCAGGATCCTGCCGCTATGAACGACACGATCAAGTGGTTCATCGTCATCGTGCTGGTATCGCTGCCGACCGTGATGTACGGCGGCTTCTCGCTTCTTCAACTCGGGACCCGTGGCAAGCTCACCGCGTTCCAGACGACGTACTTCCGGGCCGGCCATGCCCACGCCGGCGTGCTCCTCGTGCTCTCTCTGGCCGCGCTCGACGTGCTCGGTCAGACCGACCTGGGCAGCGGCGCGGTGTGGACGGTCTGCCTGCTGCTGACGATCGGAGTCATCGCGCAGTCCGGCGGGATGTTCCTCCACATGGCGGTCGGCCGGCCCGGCAGGTGGTCGGTCGGCAACTGGGTCACGACCGCGGGCGGTGGCTGCCTCGCGGTCGCGCTGCTGACGCTCGCGTACGGCGTCGCCACCACCTAGGGCGGGTTGACGGACGAGGTCCGCCAGCCCGCCCTGGGTGGCGATCGGGTCTACCGACGCTCCGGAGTGAGCGTCGTGGTGAAGCGGGTGGCGCCGTCGATGCCGATCAGCCGTACGGTCAGCTCGGCGCTGTCGCCGTCGATGCTGACCTCGCCGACGTACTGGAATCCCTGCAGCGGCGACGCGTTCGCGGCCGGCGGTGCCTCGAAGTAGACCGCCTCGGGCCCGAAGGTCGGGTCGAGGGCGTTCGGGCCGAAGCCGCCGGCGTTGAGCGGCCCGGAGACGAACTCCCAGAACGGATCGAAGTCGGTGAAGGCGGCCCGCTCGGGGGAGTAGTGGTGCGCGGCCGTGTAGTGCACGTCCGCGGTCAGCCACACGTGGTTGCGGATCCCCTCCCGCTTGAGGAAGGAGAACACCTCGGAGATGTCGATCTCGCGACCGAGTGGGGTGCCGCTGTCGCCGTTGGAGAGGCCCTCCTGCAACGGGCCGTCGGGCACGACCAGACCGATCGGCAGGTCGGCGGCGATCACCTTCCAGGTCGCGCGCGACCGCCGCAGCTCACGCTTGAGCCACTCGGTCTGCTCGCGGCCCAGCACGCCGCCGTCGCCGACCGGCTCGAGATTGGCGGTGTTCGGGTCCTTGTGGGTCCGCATGTCGAGGACGAACAGATCGAGCAACGGGCCGTAGTGCATGACGCGATAGACCCGGCCGCCGCCGTCGCGCTTGGTCGGCGCGATCGGCACGTACTCGTGGAACGCCTGCGCGGCGCGCCTGGCGAGCAGGTCGACGGACTTCTCGGTGTAGCGGGCGTCGTCCAGGATCTCGCCTGGGTACCAGTTGTTCAGGACCTCGTGGTCGTCCCACTGGTTCACCTGCGCCGTACCCGCGAGGAACTCCCGCCAGTTGTCCGCCAGCAGGTTGTACTTGAACTGCCCGCGGTACTCGTCGAGCGTCTCGGCGACCTTGGACTTCTCCGGCGTCACTACGTTGTGCCAAACCCGGCCGTCGGGCAGCGTGACGGACTCGACGACCGGACCGTCGGAGTAGACGGTGTCGCCGCTGCAGAGGAAGAAGTCCGGGTCGAGGACGATCAGCCGCTCGGCCATCGGGAAGCCGCCGAGGTCCGGGTTGACTCCCCAGCCCTGACCTGCGATGTCGCCGGACCAGACGAACCGGATGTCGCTCTCGCGAGTCGGAGCGGTCCGCAGCCGGCCGGTGACCGGGTCGCCGAGCCGGTTCGCGCTGTGCAGGTCCTCGGCCCGGACCCGGTAGAAGATCTCGGAGTCGGAGGGCAGCCCGGACAGTGGCACCTTGCCGGTCAGGTCGGTCTCCGGCGTCACGATCGGACCGTGCCGGCGTCGGACCTTGCGGAACGACGGATCCGAGGACAACTCGACGAGCAGGCGAGCCGGTCGGTCGGCTCGGCTCCAGACGGTGGCGGTGTGGGCCGTCGCGTCTCCGGCCTGGACGCCGTGGGTGAGCTTCGGGAGATCCGAGCGGATCAGGGCGGCACCCCATCGGGTGCGGGCCGTGGCGGCGGTGGAGGTCAGGCCGGTGGCGAACACGCCGGCCCCTGCGGCTGCGGTGGAGCGCAGGACAGTACGTCGGGACAGCTGAGTCATGGCGCCAGATTCGTCCCCGGGTACGGCGTCGCGGTGCATGGTGTGTGAACTCCCAGCCAACTCCGGATCAGCCCAGGCAGCAGGACAAGAGCGGCGCTCGGATCGTCGTCGCCGACGCGGGTGCCGGCGCTGTACAACTCCGAAGAGGGCGACATCTCCACGTTCGACACCCGGTCCGACGCCAAGGGACCCGAGCCCGAGGGCATCACGACCGGCAAGGTGGACGGTCGGCAGCTGGCGTTCATCAGCCTGGAGCGGACCGGCGGGATCATGGTCTACGACGTCACCGACCCTGGCGACGCCGAGTTCCAGTCGTACCTCAACTCCGCCGATGACGTGGCGCCGGAGGGTCTGCGATTCATCCCGGCAGCACAGAGCCCGAACGGTCGGCCGATCCTCGCCACGGCCAACGAGGTCAGCGGCACCACGACGCTCTACCAGATCGGCTAGTGGAGTCGGGAGAACCCGCAAGGGCGGGAGGCTGCACCGCTGGGGCGTTGCCAACGCCTCAGCGGTGCTGGATCCTTCCGCCATGGATCCCACACGTGGCCTGATCAGGTCGGACGAGGCCCGTTGCCGTGCGGCGGTCTAGGTTGCTCGGGCCGCCGCGGCCGACCCTGGAGAGTCACACCGCGACGCCGTTCGAGCTCTTCTTCGATCTCGTGTTCGTCTTCGCGGTCACGCAGGTCACCGGCTACATGGCCCACGAACACGACGGGAACGGCGTCGTCCAGGGGCTGATCCTGCTGGCGCTGCTGTGGGGCACCTGGTCGGCGTACACCTGGCTGGGCAACCAGGCGCGGGCCGACGAGGGAATCCTGCGCGCAGCGATGGTGGTCGCGATGGGCGCCATCTTCGTGGTGGCGTTGACGATTCCCGAGGCGTGGCACGACGCGCCAGGTGGTCTCGACGGTCCGATCGTCTTCGTCTGCGCCTATCTGCTGGTGCGGACCGTGCACCTGACCGTCTACATCCCGGCTGCGGCCGGCGATGCCGCACTGCGCCACCAGGTCGGCATCACTTGGGTCCCGATGATCGCGGGCGCGGTACTCCTCGTGACCGGCGTTATCCTCGGCGGCGACCTGCAGACCCTGCTGTTCGCCTGCGCACTCGTCATCGACTGGGGCGGCATCTACCTGATCTCCCGGAGCGGCAGCTGGCGCCTGCACAGCGTGGGGCACCTGACCGAGCGGCACGGCCTGTTCATCATCCTGGCGATCGGCGAGTCGGTGGTTGCGATCGGTGTCGGCGCCGCCCAGCAGCCGATCAGTGGACCGCTGCTCACCGCCTCCGTGCTCGGGGTCGGCGTCGCGGTCTGCCTGTGGTGGCTCTACTTCGACGTCGTGTCGCTCGCTGCCGAGCAACGGCTGCTTGCCGAGCAGGGCCAGGCCCGGGTACGGCTGGCGCTCGAGGCGTACACCTACGCGCATTTCCCGATCGTGGCCGGGATCGTGATCACGGCGCTCGGGGTCGAGGGCGTGCTCGCCCACGCCGACGACACCGAACGCCTCGGCGCCTTCTACGCCCTGGCGCTGTTCGGTGGAGCTGCGGTGTACGTCGCCGGCCAGCTCGGCTTCAACTACCGGCTGCACGGCCGGCTGATCCGTGGCCGGCTGGTCGGCCTTGCCGTACTCGTGATCGCGGTGCCGATCGGCGCCGTCATCCCGCCGCTGGCGGCGCTGTTCGGCGTGGTGATCATCCTCGGCGGACTGGTTGTGTTCGAAACCGTTCGCTACGCCGAGACGCGTCGCGGGCTGCGCAGTCCGTAGGTGAACGACCCCCACTCGGTCTGACCAGGGAAGAGCCACAGAGGGGGCGAACCGGGCGTCAGTCGTCATTCACCCAACGTTCGACAAAGTAGCCTGACCCGGCCAAGTGCGGCCCGTACGTTCCCGTGGTGCCACCAACCGGGAGGGGCCGCGGCATGGAGCCAACCCGCGCAGTCACTGCTCGCGCGATCACGAAGCGCTTCGGCGACGTGGTCGCGCTCGACGAGGTCGATCTGGACGTGGGAGCCGGGCAGGTGCACGGCCTGGTCGGCCCGAACGGAGCCGGCAAGACCACCCTCCTCGGCCTGCTGCTGGGTCTCGCCGTCGCGGACAGCGGCCGGCTCGAGATCCTCGGCACCTCGGTCGGACGGAGGCTCGCCGTGCCCGACGGGGTCGCCGGCTTCGTGGACGGACCGGGGCTCTATCCCGCCCTAACCGCGCGGCAGAACCTGTCGGCGCTCGCCTCGCTGCGGGGGTACGACCGCCGGCGGGCTGCCGACGTCGACGACGCACTCGGGCAGGTCGGGCTGACCGACATCGCCGACGATCGGGTGCGCGGCTTCTCGCTGGGCATGCGGCAGCGACTCGGCCTCGCCGCCTGTCTGCTGACCCGGCCGCGGCTGCTCGTGCTCGACGAGCCCGCGAACGGCCTCGATCCGGCCGGCCGCCAGCATGTGCATCGCGTCCTCACTCGGCTTGCTGCCGACGGCGCCACCGTCCTGCTGTCCAGCCATCGGATGGACGACCTCGCGGCGCTGTGCTCCGACGTCACCATCCTCTCGACCGGGCGGGTGGTGTTCACCGGCCCGTTGAGCAAGCTCGCTGCCGAGAGTGGCGAGCTCGACTACCGGCTGCTCACCTCCGACCTCGGCGCCGCTCGCCGGACCGCACTCGCGACGCCCGGGCTCCACGTCGTGCCGGTGGGGGACCTCGGTCGCTGGCACGACACCGATGCGCTGGTGGTTCGTGGGCCGGTCCCGGCGCTCGACGAGTTGGTCGCGGACCTTGTACGTGACGGCGTGGCGGTGCGCGAGCTGGCACCGGTCATCCCGCCGCTCGAGGCGGCCTTCCTGGCGTTGACCGACAGCGACACCGGGACCGATAGGTCCGACGAGGGAGCGCTGCGATGACCGCGACCGTCGCCCTGCCCGAGGCCAAGTCCCGGCCGGCGCCGGTGCTGCAGGGCTACCGGTTCGAGCTGGTCAAGCTGCTCTCGCAGTGGCGGATCCGCGTGCTGCTGCTTGCCTGCTGGATCGCACCGGCGCTGTTCGTCGCTGTGGTGAGCCAGCAGAGCGCGCTGCCCACCGACACGGTCTTCGGCCGGTGGATGCACGCGTCCGGGTGGGCTGGATCCCTTGTGGTGCTGGGCTTCGCCTGCTCCTGGGTGCTTCCGTTGCTGACCTCGCTGGTCGCCAGTGACGTCTTCGCCATGGAGGACCGGCTCGGCACCTGGCGCCATCTGCTGGTGGCGGTCCGCTCGCCACGACGGATCTTCCTGTCGAAGGCAGTCGCCAGCCTCACCGTGATCCTGTTGCTCGTCGCCGGGCTGACCGCCTCCGGCATCGTCGGCGGCCTACTCGCGATCGGCCACCACCCGCTGGTCGGCCTGGACGGCCATCTGCTCACGCCGGGCGATGCCACCAGCACCGTGCTACTCGCGTGGCTGTGCGTACTGGCGCCGACGTTGGCCTTCGCCGCCGTCGGGTTGCTCGGCTCGGTGGCCCTCGGGCGCTCGCCGATGGGGCTGCTGATCCCGGCGGTGCTCGCCTTCGTGCTGGGGCTGGCCCAGATGTTGCCGCTGCCGGTTGCGGTGCGCCTGGCGCTGCCGAGCCACGCCTTCCTCGCCTGGCGCGGGCTGTTCACCGACCCGGCCCAGACCGATGCCCTGGCCATCGGCCTCGCGGTCAGCCTGGTGTGGGCGGTCGTCGCCACCGGACTCGCGTACTGGCTGTTCCTCCGCCGTGACTTCACCGACCTGGCGTACGACGGCTCGGGCCGGCGGATCGTCATGGCCGGCGTCCTGCCGCTGGCCGGTCTGGTCGGACTCACCTTCATCGTGATCGCCGGGACCACGTCGGCCGAGGGCACCGGGATCGAGAAGGCCAAGGTGGAGAGCTCGCTCGCCACCGCGTTCTCCCACCTCTACGTGATGCAGACCGAGCAGCTCAACCGCCCCGCTGTGACCGAGGCGGAGCTGCGGACGTCGGCGTCGTGCGACCGAGGCGGGGACCGGGTCGCCGACGAGGGACCCGGTCACGACTGGCGCTGTGTCGTCACCTGGCATCTGCCCGGGGCGACCGCGACCGGCAATGCGATCTACCAACTCGACGTCACCGCCGACGGACGGTACGTCGCCGATGGTGACGGACCGAAGGAGGTGAACGGCTACTTCCAAGTTCGAACACCTCTCGGGGACGCTCCCAACCCGCTTTGGCAGCTCGACGGCAACGTCGACCTGCTCGCCCGCAATGCGAAGGGATGACTCAATGCACGTCACACGACAGCGCCGGCGTGATCCGGGAGTCCGTGGACTCCCCGGTGGTCGCCGGACCCGCATCATCGCGGCCGGTGCCACCGCACTCGCCCTCCTCGGCAGCGGTGTCGCCTACGGCACGACTGTCGGCTTCGGCCAGCAGCAGGTCGGCAGCGAGTACGCCGACGGCCTGCAGATCTCGTCCAACCAGATCCTGAAGCCGCTCGGCGATCGACTCATGACGCCGTACGGCAAGTTCATGGGCTCGACCGTCAGCCCGGACGGCCGCTTCCTGGCCGCCACCGCCAACGACCGCGGCGTCTCACTGCAGATCTTCGACCTTGACTCGTACCAGCTCATCTGGCGCGGTGGGACCGCGTCCGGCGTCAACCTGCGACTGTCCGACAACACCGTCGGCCAGGAGAGCCCGCTCTACTCGCCCGATGGCAGCTTCCTCTTCATGCCCAACGCAACCGGCATCACCCGCTTCCCCGTCAACGCCGACGGCAGCCTGACGGCCGGCACCAAGATCAACATCCCGACGGTGGGTGGTCGGCAGGCTCTGACCGCCGGCATGGCCTACTCCCCCGACGGCTCGACCCTGTACGCCGCCGTCAACGGCCAGAACACCATCGTCGCAATCGACCCGGTCACCGGCACGATCAAGCAGACCTGGGACGTCGGCATCGCCCCCCGCCAGCTGAAGTTCGTCGGCACCAAGCTGTATGTCAGCGACGAAGGTGGCCGCAGGGCGAACCCGGGCGAGGACACGATCCCGTCCTACGGCACCGCAGTCCCAGCCGACCCGTACCTCGGCACCTCGACCACCGGAGTGCTCAGCGTCATCGACACCGCCAACACCTCGGCACCCGTAGGCCAGATCGACGTCGGTCTGCACCCCACCGCGATGCACGTCGAGGACGGCGTCCTCTACGTCGCCAACACCTTCGACGACACGGTCTCGGTGGTCGACACCGCGACCGACGAGGTCGTCCAGACGATTGCCACCCAGCCGTACAGGGGCTCCGCGATCGGCTACGCGCCTGACGCGATCACGGTCCACAACGGTCGCCTCCTCGTCAGCCTCGGCCGATCCAACGCGATCGCGGTCTACAGGCTCGGCGACAGCGCACTCGACCCGGTCAGCTACGTCGGTCTCGTCCCGACGGACTTCTACCCGGAAGACGTCTTCGAGGTCGGCGACCAGATCGTCGTCGCCAACCGGCGAG
>DATFRX010000495.1:0-5692 GCA_035262905.1 Nocardioidaceae bacterium | reverse complement strand
CCCGATATCGATCGCCCACGGATCGCCGCCCACGACCAGCGGTCGCGCGCCGGACGGACGGAGTACGCCGAGCGCCTTCGCGATCGGAGCGGCGGTGAGGCCGTACAACGTCACGGTCAGCACGATGGTCAAGAACGTGGCGGGCAGGATGTCCTCGGCGCCGCTGATGTGCTGGTCGACCAGGGTGACACCGAAGGCGGATGCGGTGGAGGCGGCGACGATGCCGCGGGGCGCCATCCACCCGATGAACGCTCGCTCGCCCCCGGTCAGTCCGGTGCGAGAGGTCGACAGGTAGGCCACCAGCGGCCGGACCACCAGGACCAGCACGGCGACCAGGCCCACGGTCGGGAGCAAGACGTCCTCGACCGACGACGGTGTCACCGATGCCGAGATCGAGACGAAGAGCACCCCGAGGATCAGCTGGACGATGGTCTCGAAGAACGGTCGCCGAGCCGCCACGTCGAACCCCTCGACGTTGGAAACCACAAGGCCCATCACGATCGCGGCGATCAGGCCGGTGTCGTCGCGTACGACGTTGCTCACGGCCGCGATGGCGATGACGGTCGCGATCATGGCGTTCGTCCCGAGTATCTCCGGTAGGTCGAGGGTGCGGAGCAGGAACCAGAGGATCGCGGCACCCACGACGCCGGCGATCAACCCGATGGCCACGCTGCCGAGGAACCGGCCCGGTCGGTACTCGCCGAGTCCGAGCCCGCCGGAGACGATCCCGTGGAAGACCAACGCCCCGATGATGCCGCCGATCGGGTCGATCAGCGTCCCTTCCCAGATCAGCGGGTGGCGGACCCGGTCGGTCGGGCGGACGTGGGCCAGCAGCGGACCCACGACGGTCGGGCCGGACACGATCAGGATCGCGCCGAGCATGATGGCCGCCGACCCGGACATGTCGAAGAACAGCGCCGACGCGGAAGCTGCGAGCACCCAGGTGATCGGTACACCGACGCCCAGCAGCCGGACCACGACGCTCCGCGTACTGCCCTTGAGCTTGCGCAGGTCGAGGCCGAGACCGCTCTCGAACAGGATGATCGCCACCGACAGCGAGACCAGCGGCTGGAACAGCGACCCGAGCAGCTGATCGGGCTGGATGTCGTCGGTGATCGCCCCCGCGCAGAAGCCGGCCGGCAGCAAGAGGATCAGCGCCGGGATGCGGAGTCGGCCGGCCACGACCTGGCACCCGACCGCCAGGGCCACCGTGAGCGCCAGGCCGTAGAAGATCTGGTCGGTCGTCATGCGTCCTCCCAAGCGTCGACCGTCCGTCAGCGACAGGTTGGCCGCGCGGCCGCCGGGTCGTCACCACCCGCTCCGGGTGGAAAGACGCCTTCACAATGTTGTGAAACCTCTAAACTGTCCGCGGGAGGCGGTCAGCGGTAGGAGGTCGTGGTGGCAGCAGCCGACAGGGAGCAGGACGAGGCAGTCCTGCGCTTCGTGGAGCGCTTCGCACTGATCCTGGTCGAGTCCGGTATGCCCCGGATGCCGTCGCGGGTCTTCGCGTACGTCCTCGCCGACGAGGCGGATCGCTATACGGCCCGCGAGTTGGCCACCGGGCTCCGGGTGAGTCCGGCCGCGATCTCCGGCGCCGTGCGCTATCTGATCCAGGCCGGACTACTGATTCGCGAGCGCGAGCCGGGGTCACGCAGCGACCACTACCGGGTCTACGACGAGGACATCTGGTACACGATCACGCAGCAGCGGTTGCCGCTCCTCAAGCGCTGGGAGGACATCCTCAGCGAGGGAGTCGAGATGCTCGACGAGGCCCGTCCGGGCGGCAAGCGCGTCCGCGAGACCCTCGAGTACGTCCGCTTCAGTCAGATCGAGATCGCCGACTTCGCCGAACGCTGGCGCGTCCACAAGCACAAGATCCTCGACGACTGACGAGGGAATCGACATCGCGGGGGTCATGGCCACCGCAATGTCGATTCTCTCGTGCCCGGCGGCGTGCCTACGATCGAAGTACCGTGACTGCGACAGCCAAGCCTGACCTGTCGGTCGGGCTGATCATGACCCGCGACGCCACCGAACGACCGGCGGCCGAGACTCGCGGCATGCTCCCCTGGGTGGCCGAGGTGACCGCGACGATCGCCAACATCGGCGACGGGATCGCGGGCGAGACTCAGACCCGGTTCTGGCTTCGCGGTGAGGGCGTCGATCGCGAGCTGCGCCTGGTCAACACGCCCGAACTGCTGCCCGGCGACGAGATCGAGGTCACCGCGCTCTGGGACATGCGAGACGGCTCCGGGGACTTCACCGTCACCGTGGTCGCAGACGCCTTCGGCCAGCTCGACGAGGCTCGGCGCGACAACAACTGGGCATCCACCACCGTTCGGGTCAAGGGAACCCGGGTCGCCCTGGCGAGTCTGCCCGGCTGACGGATCAACGGTGTCGGCCGTCGGTCCCCGTGGGTAGCTTGGCCCCATGGAGCAACGCAGACTCGGCCGGCTAGGACATCAAAGTTCCGTGCTGATCTACGGCGCGGCAGGACTGGCGGGGGTGAACCAGGACATCGCCGATGCCTCCATCGACGAGGCACTCGACGCGGGGATCAACCACTTCGACGTCGCGCGGGACTACGGCGAGGCAGAGGTACGGCTCGGCGCCGCGATGTCTCGGCTTCGCGACCGGATCTTCCTGGCGACCAAGACCGGTGAGCGGTCGAGCGAGGGCGCCTGGCGCCAGATCAACGAGTCGCTCGAACGGCTGCAGACCGACCGCGTCGACCTGCTGCAGTTGCATGCCATCGGCGACCTGGCAGACCTGGATCGCGCCACCGGGCCGAACGGCGCCCTCGAGGCAGCCACCCGTGCCGAGGCCGAGGGACTCGTCGGTGCCGTCGGCATCACCGGCCACGGCCACGACGCCCCGGCGACGCACCTCGAGGCACTGCGCCGCTATCCGTTCGCCACGGTGCTGACGCCGCTCAATCCGGTGCTTGGCCGCGACGCCGGCTACCTCGCGGCCTACGAAGCGCTGGTCGCCGAGGTGCAACGGCAAGACGCCGGCCTGATGATCATCAAGTCCGCCGCGATGCGCAACTGGCCCGACGGCGCGGACGAGAGGTACACGACCTGGTACGAGCCGTTCGACGAGCAGGCGCCGATCACGGCCGCCATCACGTGGGTGCTCTCGCACCAGGAGGTCACCGGCATCGCGACGCCGGGCGACGTCCGGCTGCTGCCCCTGGTGATCCGGGCCGAGCAGGAGCGTCACGAGCTCGACCGGGCCGGCGCGGAGGCGGCGCTCCAGCGACAGCCGGTCTACTCCTCCCCCTTCGACAACATGCCCTGGTGACGCTGTCGTGACCCATCGCGCCACCGAAGCCGAGAGCCTGCACCGCGGCCGCTGGTCGCTGTGGTCGCGCAACTCGACACTGTCGATCGCGTCGACCGGATCGGTGCTGTCGATCGGCAGCATCGGGTCGTGCGCGTCGGTCGGCAGCGTCGGCTCGTTCGCGTCGCTGTTGTCGATCGGGTCGTCGACCTCGATGGGTTCGGCGCTGTCGTCCCAGTCGCAGTGGTCGGTGCTGTCGCACCAATCGTCCGCCTCGATCCTGTCGCACCAGTCCAGCGGCGCCACGATGGGAACGCGAAGTGACGGACCGCTGCAGCCGTGGGGTCCGCCGGCCGTCGTCGTCGCCATCGCAACCGTGGCGTACGGCGGCTACCTGGTCACCCGGATGCGCCGGCGCCGCGCAGCATCCGCATGACCTCGGCCAGCTGCTCGACATAGCGACGACAGCCCGAGCAGTCGGCCAGATGGTCGGCGAACGCGGCCGCGGCCTTCGGGTCCAGTGCCTCGTCGACGAAGTCGGTGACCTGTTCGACCAGCTCCTGGCAGGTCAGGCCGCTCATGCGACGGCCTCGGCGGTACGTGCTCCGACGCAGTCGGCGACCGGCTCCAGCCCCGCAGCCGCATCGGCGAGGCGGCGGCCACGCAGCGCCACCCGCAGCATCAGGCCGCTCACCACCACTGCCACGACGACGACCATCCAGCCCGCCGCCTCGACGCCGTACTGCTCACTGACGAAGCCGAAGCCGACCGCGAACGGCAGGAACACGATCCACGACACCGCGCCGACTCCGGAGGCGACACCGGCTCGGATCGCCGACGGCACGGCGTCGTGCATGAGCCGGGTGATGTGGATGCTCGCGGCCATCATCAGCAGCACGAGCACGATCTGCGCCAGGGTCACGACGATGATGCTCCGGCTGGTGGTCAGGACCAGGCTGGCGAACACGACCACGACGGAGACCGGAGCGACCGTCGTCCATTGGTCGAAGCGCAGTCGTCCCGCGAGCATCCCGCCGAGTCCGAAGGTCGACATCAGGCCGGCCCAATGCGGTCCGTAGAACGCGGCAGCGGCGCCGAGCGCGAGCAGCCACAGCGGCCCGAACTCGAAGATCGTGGTCATGACCAGCGACGTCAGCACCGCCAGTGCGATGACCGCGCGCAGCTGACCGCGACGCGTGAGGGTCTGATAAGTCACCCGGAGGTGATCGCGCAGGTCGGTCTGGTCGTCGGCCTCGTGCAGCCGGGGCTCCCGGAACCGCAACAGCGCCACGATCGACGCCGCCGTGAAGGGGATCGTGAGGAAGTACATCAGTCGGGCCGACGTCAGCTCCGCGAGCAGTCCACCCGCAAGGGCGCTCGACACCAGCGCGGCGCTCTCGATCATCCGGACCCGGCCGACCTTGGTCTCGTACTGCTCACTGTCGCCGTTCAGCTCCAGGACCGTGTCGTAGACGACCGCCTCGACGGTTCCCGAGCGCATCGCGAAGTAGAGGCCGAGGAAGAGCGCGGCGACGAAGTACATCGACACGTTGGTGCTGAGACCGCCGACCAGCACACTCACCATCGCGGCGACGCTCGCCACTACCAGCACGCCACGACGACTCCACCGGTCGGCGAGGATCCCGGACGGCACCTCGGCCAGCGGCGGCACGGCGGCGTAGACGGCGGCCATCAGACCGACCGTGGCGGCGTCGAAGCCGATCTGGTTCATGAACAGCTTCTCGACCGGCACCCAGAGCCAGACGCCCTGCAGGAAGGTCGCCGTGTAGAGCGGCAGCAAGCGCCGGTGGAGCGCGGTGCTCGACGTCGTACGAGGGTTCATGGAGGTGCAGTGTCACGAGCACCGCCGGGCGTTACACGGGTCAGCGTTTCCAGTCGCGAAATGCGTCCAGCAGCGCCTGCCGCGACGCATCGGGCAGCGCCTCGGGCGTCATCGAGCCGAGCGTCTGGGTGGTCTGCCGGATCTGGTCGAGGTAGGTGTCGCAGCCGTCGCACATCTCGAGGTGATCGTCGAACCGCCGCTCGGTCTCCTCGTCGAGCGCGCCGTCGAGGTACGCCGTGACGAGCTCGACGAACTCGTTGCAGTCGAGATCGCTCATGGCACCGCCTCTCCTCCGACCCGCTCGGTGTCGACCGTCGCGAAGTACGACTCCAGTCTGGCGCGTACGAACGCTCGGGCCCGATGCAGCAGTACGCGCTGGTTCGCCGCCGAGATGTCCAGGATCTCGCGTACCTCGTCGGAGGTGTAGCCCTCGACATCGCGCAGGGTGATCACGATCCGCTGCCGGTCGGGCAACGCCGCGACGGCCTCGGCGACTTGGGCGCGGATCTCGCCGGACAGAGCGTCGTGCTCCGGCGACGGCCAGACCGCTGGGAACTCGCGCCAGTG
>DATFRX010000494.1:0-17817 GCA_035262905.1 Nocardioidaceae bacterium | reverse complement strand
GTAGGACCGCAACTTGTGCACCAGGCCGGCGGACTGCTCCTTCGTGCGCGGCACCAGCACCCGCCAGCCGAAGAGCGGCTTGGTCTCAAACCACGACAGGGTGTCGCGCAGCTCGACCACGTCGCCGACGACCATGACGACCGAGCCGGCCAGCTCCGCTTCCTTGGCCGCGGCCGCGAGCTCGTCGAGCGTCGACACGAACGTCGTTTGCTCCGTCGTCGTGCCGCCGTGGGTGACCGCCACCGGCGTGTCCGCCTCGCGGCCGGCCTCGATGATCTCGGTCGCGACCTCCTCGAGCGCGGCTGCGGTCAGGAGCACCACCAGCGTCTGCTTGCCGGCGTAGGCCGACCAGTCGATGCGGGTGTCGCCGGCACGTACGACCGCGACCTCGCGACGCTGCCTCGTGGTCAGCGGGATCCCGGCGTACGCAGGAACACCCGCCGCCGCGGACACGCCCGGAACGATCTCGAACGCGATGCCGGCCTTGCGGCAGGCTTGCGCCTCCTCCGGGCCAGTGCCCTGGAGGAAGGGGTCGCCGGCGAGCAGCCGCACGACCCGGTCGGCGGCCTTCGCCTGCTTGACGACGACCCGGCCGCGGGCGGCGTGGGTGAGGGTCTCGCCGTCCTCACCGATACCACCGTCCACCAGAGTCGCGCTGTCGTCGCCGCGAACCTCCCGAACCAGATCCGCGTGGCTCGGCAGCTCGGTGACGATGACGTCGGCAGCGCGAATCAGCTCGACGGCCTTGACCGTCAGGAGATCGGGGTCCCCAGGACCGGTTCCGACGAAGCTCACCCAGCCCACCGAGGCCCGGGCTGACCCGCCCTTGGCGGCGCTCGAGCTGGCGGCGGTCCGCTTCTTCTGGGCGGCAGACATAGTCACGGCTGTCTTCTTCCTCGTTTGCCGTAGAGGTGTTGCGGTCACGTAACCCGCTCCTTGTAAAGATCGGCGGCGCCATCGGTCAACAACTGCTCGGCGAGACGGCGCCCGACACCGATGGCATCGTCGGGTGCGCCCACGGTGGACGTCCGCATCGGCGTACGCCCCTCGAGATCGAGGACCACGGCCCGCAGCCACAGCTCGTCTCCGTCACCGCCGTCGGCGATCTCCGCCAACGCACCGACGGGCGCCGAGCAGCCGGCCTCCAGCGTGGCCAGCAGGCTTCGCTCGGCGGCAACCGCGGCTCGGGTCGCCTCGTCGTCCACGGCGGATCGAACCTGCGCGACCAGGTCGTGGTCGTCGGCTCGACACTCCACTGCCAGGGCGCCTTGTCCCGGCGACGGCAGCATCTGCAACGGATCGAGAACCTCGGTGACATCGTCGAGCCGGCCCAGCCGGGCCAGTCCGGCCCGCGCGAGTACGACGCCGTCCACCTCACCCTTGAGGAGGGCCTTGTCGATGCGGGTGTCGACGTTACCCCGAATCGGGACCACGTCGAGTCCGAGTCCGAGTGCACGCAGTTGGGCCGCGCGGCGTGGCGAGCCGGTCCCGACCCGCGCACCGGCCGGCAGCTCGCCCAACGTGAGCTTGTCCCTCGCCACGAGCACGTCGCGGGGATCCTGCCGGGTCGGCACCGCCGCCAAGGCGACGGCGGCGTCGGAGGCCGTGGGCAGGTCCTTCAGCGAGTGGACCGCGACGTCGACGTCGCCGCGGATCAGCGCCTCGCGGAGCGCCGAGACGAACACGCCCTGGCCGCCGAACTCGGTCAGCGGCCGGTCCGAGACATCGCCCTCGGTACGCACGGTGACCAGCGACACCTCGCGACCCAGCTCGGCCGTGAGGCGATCGGCGACCTCGGTGGTCTGCGCCATCGCCAGCCGGCTCCCCCGAGTCCCGATCCGCAGCGGCGAGCTTGTCATGAGGTTCCCTCTTCCAGCCGAGACGATCCGTCACTCAGGCCGCGACGATCCGCCGACTCAAGACGGGTCTCCGACCGAGACGACGCGGATCGTCGGAGCCTGAGTGACGGATCGTCGACATCGGCTCGCGTCACTGCATCCACAGTTCCTGGGTCGAGCGAGAACAGGTCGGCGAGCGCATCCGCGTAGGACACCGCGCCCGGTCGCTCGGCGAGCTCCTTGATCCGGACCGTGGGCGCGTGCAGCAGCTTGTCCGCGACGCGGCGCACGGTCTGGTGCAGCTCCTCGCGAACATCCGGGTCGACGTCGTCGGGAAGCCGCTTCTCGAGCCGGTCGAGCTCCGCCGCCACGATCTCGGTCGCCATCGTCCGCAACGCGACCACGGTCGGCGTGACCCGGGCGGCCGACCGAGAGGCGAGGAAGGCCGCGACCTCACTGGCGACGATCTCGCGAATCTGCTCGGCATCCGCTGCCAGTGGAGTGTCGGCGAGGGTGCGTACCAGCGTGTCGAGACCGACCAGGACGACGCCCGGCAGGTCGGCCACGCTCGGCTCGACGTCGTGCGGCATCGCCAGGTCGACAACCGCGTACGGCCGGTCAGCGCCGCGATCGCGAGTCGCTGCGGCCACGGCTCCGGTGTCGATGACCACGCCGGTCGCGCCGGTGCACGAGACGACCACGTCGACCTCGGGCAGCAGGCTCGGCAGGGAGTAGAGCGCGGCCGCCTGACCGCCGACGTCGGCCGCCAGCATCTCGGCCCTCTCCTGCGTCCGGTTCACAACCAGGACGTCGGAGGCGTCCCGCTCGTTCAGACCAGCAACGGCGAGCGACGCCATCGACCCGGCGCCGACGACCAGGCTCCGACGGCCCGCGATCGGTCCGATCGTGGCCTCGACATGGTCGAGCGCAGCCGCCACGACCGACGGTCCGGTGCGGTCGATGTCGGTCTCGGCATGGCCGCGCTTGCCGACCCTTAGGGCCTGCTGGAAGAGCACGTTGAGGGTCGGCCCGACGCTGCCGACGTCCTGCGCCTGCCGGAGTGCGCCGCGGATCTGGCCGAGGATCTGGCTCTCGCCCACGACCATCGAGTCCAGGCCGGCGGCGACCGAGAACAGGTGGGCCACGGCGGCCTCGTCGTAGTGCACGAACAGGTGCGGCACGACAGCGGCGGTGTCGGCGCCGGCTCGCTGGGCCAGCAGTCGCGAGACGTCCTCGACGCTGCCATGGAACCGGTCCACTCCGACGTAGGCCTCGACCCGGTTGCAGGTCGAGACGACGACGGCCTCCGACACGTGCTCCGACCCGACCAGGTCGGCGATCAGCTTCTGGGCGCCGTCGTCGTCGAGCGCCAGTCGCTCCAGGACGTCGACGGGGCCGGTCCGGTGGGACATGCCCACGACCAGCACGCTCATGAGGCCGCCTCCTTCGCCGGCTCGGTCGCGGGCAGGCCAGGCAGGTCGGTGCCGTCGAGACTCGCCTTGCGCTGTTCGTGGTACGCCAGGATCTGCAGCTCGATGGACAGGTCGACCTTGCGTACCTGGACACCGCTCGGGACCGCGAGCACCGTCGGCGCGAAGTTCAGGATGCTGGTGACGCCGGCCTCGACGAGCCGATCGGCCACGCCCTGGGCCTCCGACGCGGGCGTCGTGATGACGCCGATCGAGACCTCGTGGCGGTCGATCAGCTGCTCGAGGTCGGCCATGTCCTCGATCGTGTGCGAGCCGATCCGGTCGCCCACCCGCTCCGGGTCGGCGTCGACCAGCGCCGCGATCCGGAAGCCGCGGGTGGTGAACCCGGCGTAGTTGGCGAGCGCCTGGCCCAGGTTTCCGATCCCGACGATGACGACCGACCAGTCCTGGGTGAGTCCGATCTCGCGGGAGATCTGGTAGCGCAGGTACTCGACGTCGTAGCCGACGCCGCGCGTGCCGTAGGAGCCGAGGTAGGACAGGTCCTTGCGGAGCTTGGCCGAGTTGACCCCGGCCGCCGCGGCGAGTTGCTCCGACGAGGCGGTCGCCACCCCCTGCTCGGCGAGGGCGGTGAGGGCGCGCAGATAGACCGGCAGCCGTGCCACCGTCGCCTCGGGCGTGCCGCGCGTCTGGCGCAGATCGGCATTCTGCGCGGCGCGTCGATTACGTGAGTCGGTCACCATGGTTCTTTGACCGCGCGCCCGGGAAGGGTCCGGAATCGTCCCGGCGGGGCGACGGTAGAACCCACTCTAGGATTTTGTGAACGTGAGAACAAAATCGAGCGTGGCGCGCCTGTCCCCGCCTGGTCAGCACTCGACCCGGACATTTCGCCGCCTCGGTGCAAGAGTTGGTGCGATCTCGCACCGACACCCGCTCCGTCAACTCAGGGCGGCTCGCAGCTGATCCGGCTCCACACGCCAGATGGCGTGCTCCCTCCCGTCGACGAACGTCACCGGAATCTGCTCCCCGTAGCGCGCCATGAGGTCCGGATCGTCCTGAATCTGTACGGCTCGCCAGGTCGCACCGGTGTCCGAGCACACCTGGTCGACCACGTCGTATGCGACGTCACACAGATGGCAGCCCGGCTTGCCGAACACGACGACCCGTACGTCGTCGGGAACCGCTGGCGTCGTCATCCGAGCCCCAACGCGTCGCGCCGGGCCTGGGCTCGCAGCCGGCCCTTGGCGACCTTGCCGGTGGCCGAGTGCGGCAGGTCGTCGACCACGACGATCCGCTTGGGCCACTTGAACCGGGCCAGGCTGGTCTCGCAGCGGGTACGGACCGCGTCGACGAGCTCGTCGGCCGGCTGGTCCGGGTCGGTTGCCACGACGAACGCCTGCACGGCCTCGCCGGTCTCCTCGTCCGGAGTACCGATCACCGCGGTCTCGGCGACGCCGGGCACTGCCACGATCACTTCCTCCACCTCGGTCGGATAGACGTTGAAGCCGGACACGATGACGAGCTCGCGAAGCCGGTCGACGAGGATCAGGTCCCCGGTCGGAGCGAGTACGCCGATGTCACCGGTGGCATACCAGCCCTGCTCGTCCGGGCCGTCCACTCCGTCGGGCCAGTAGCCGGAGAAGAGATTGTCGCCGCGTACCCAGATCTCGGCGGGATCGTCGCCCGCCACAGGCCGTCCGCTGCCGTCGCGGATCTCGAGGTCAACACCGGGGATGGCGCTCCCGACCGAGCCGGACACGGCGGCGTCCTCGGCGGCCGTCAGGGTCGACGTCACGACCGGCGCCGCCTCGGTCAGGCCGTAGCCCTGCTGGACCGCGACGGCGGCCGCCGACTCGAACTCCTCGGCCAGGTCGGTGTCGAGCGGCGCAGCACCGGAGAGTACGAAGCGAACGCCGGTCAGCTTGTCGCGCAGATCCTCCCGGCCGGCCCAGGCCGCGATGACCGGCGGCGCGACCGGCAGGTTCGTGATCTCGTGGCGGACGACGAGATCGAGCGTCGCGTCGGCGTCGAAGTGATCGAGCAGCACGAGCCGGGCGCCCTTGAGCAATACCTGCCCCAGCACACAGTTCAGCCCGTAGACGTGGAACAGCGGCAGCAGGCCGAGCACGACGTCGTCCGAGCGCATCGGCTGCGGCTCGATCGCGGCCGTCTGGGCGATGTTGGCCAGCAACGCCCGATGGCTGAGCATCGCGCCGCGCGGCCGGCCGCTGGTGCCCGACGTGTACAGCAGCAGAGCGAGCGACTCGGGGTCGGCCGGACTCACCACCGGTCGGCCGGCGCCGCTCAGCAGGTCGTCGAAGGTGAGCTCGTCCCCGACGGCAGCGCCACCGGTGACCACGATCCGCGGCACGTTCGACCGCGCCCGCATCTCCTCGTCGGCGCCGCGCAGCGCGTCCTCGAGACCCGAGACGGCCGAACGCACCATGGTCGCGGTGTCGGCGTCGCCGATCACGATCCGGGCTCCGGAGTCGGCGAGCATGCGCATCAGCTCGCCGGTCGCGCCGCGCGGATTCGCCGGCACCGCGGTGAGTCCGGCTCGCAGCACGCCGAGGTACGCCGTGACGAAGTCGATGCCGTTGACCATCGAGATCGCGACCCGGTGCCCGGTGACAAGTCCCAGCTCCGCAAGGCCCCGGGCACATGCGTCGACCCGGCGTTCGAGCTCGGACCAGGTCACCGAGCGCTCGTCGCCGTACGCCTCCACCAGGGCGATCCGATCGGGGGCCTCGTCGACACGCGGGCGTAACAGATCCGCCACGTTCGCATAGGGGAGTCGGGAGTAGTCCTCCGAAGATGTGGCCGATACCGAGGTCACCCGAGCCAGTCTGGCACACCGCCTCGACGGCCTTCCGGCGAGTTGTCAGCCACAATTCGCTCGTCGGAGCCACTGCGGTCGACCACGCGCCGTAGGCTCATGCCGTGAGCCCGAAAACGTACGAGCCGCCACGAAACCTCCGGGCGCGCTCCGTACTGGCCGGACAGGCCTCGGCCGCTTCCGCCGAGGTCGAGTCGGCGCTCACGCCGCCGCCGGATCCGACCGCCGGAGCGTTCTTCGACGTCGACAACACGATCATGCAGGGCGCGTCCCTGTTCCATCTGGCCCGCGGGATGCATCGCCGCCGGTTCTTCACGACCCGCGACATCCTCAAGGCGGCCTGGCAGCAGGCGTACTTCCGGGTCATCGGGGTCGAGGACGCCGATCACGTCGCGGACGCTCGCGCCTCGGCACTCGCCTTCATCGCCGGACATCGGGTGGAGGAGCTGGAGCAGATCGGCGAGGAGATCTTCGACGAGGCGATGGCGCACCGGATCTGGCCGGGCACCAGGGCCCTCGCGCAACTGCACCTGGACGAGGGACAACGGGTCTGGCTGGTCACGGCGGCGCCGATCGAGCTGGCCCGGATCATCGCCCGGCGGCTCGGTCTGACCGGGGCGCTCGGCACGGTGGCAGAATCCGAGGACGGCGTCTACACCGGTCGCCTGGTAGGAGACATGCTGCACGGCCCGGCGAAGGCCGAGGCAGTACGTGCGCTGGCCGACCGCGAAGGGCTCGAGCTGGAGCGGTGCTCGGCCTACTCCGACTCCTACAACGACCTGCCGTTGCTCAACCTCGTCGGGGATCCGTGCGCGGTCAATCCCGACGCCAAGCTCCGGGCCCATGCACGGGCACAGGGCTGGCGGATCCGGGACTACCGCACTGGGCGCAAGGCAGCCCGGATCGGCGGCTTCTCAGCCGCTGCCGCGGGCGCGGTGGCCGGCAGCATCGCGGCCGGGCTCGCCCTCCGCAAACGACTGCGCTGATTCACAGAAGGTACGAATCCCCGCTGTCCACAAGGCGGCGACGGCGGGTAGGCAAGATCTTTACGCGCGGGTAGTATCGCCGCGGAGCGGGCTCCGGAGCGCTGTAGCGCACTCGGGGCGGAGGGAGTGGGATGCGGCTGACCAGCCGGCCTTCGGTCTATGGCCCTGAAGACCTGGCCGGGCTGCGGCATGCCGTCCTGACCGTCCTGATGTCGAGCGCCGGCCAGGGGCCGGTGGGACCCACCCTGGCGCCCGACGGCGGCGACCTCGAGCCTTCGGACGAGCCGGAGCAGCATCGGATCGTGGCGCTCGTCGACCTGGCCCGCAAGGGTGACGCCGAGGCCTTCGGGCAGCTCTACGACCACTACGTCGACAGCATCCATCGCTATCTCTACTTCCGGCTGTCCAGCGTCAGCCTCGCCGACGACCTGACCAGCGAGACGTTCTTCCGTGCCCTGCGTGGCATCAGCTCGTTCCGCTGGCAGGGCAAGGACTTCGGGGCCTGGCTAACCACGATCGCCCGCAATCTCGTCACCGACCACTACAAGTCGAGCCGGGCCCGGCTGGAGATCGTGGCCGACCAGCTTCCGGAGCGGCCGGCCGAAATGAAGGGCCCGGAGGAGGGCGCCATGGCGGCGCTCACCAGCGAGGTTCTGGTCCAGGCGCTGCACCAACTCGCCCCCGAGCAGCAGGACTGCCTGGTGATGCGGTTCTGCCAAGGCCTGAGCATCGCTGAGACGGCCACCGCCCTGGGTCGCAGCGAGGGTGCCGTCAAGCAGCTTCAGCTGCGTGCCGTCCGCA
Source organism: Nocardioidaceae bacterium (assembly GCA_035262905.1). Classification (GTDB taxonomy): domain Bacteria; phylum Actinomycetota; class Actinomycetes; order Propionibacteriales; family Nocardioidaceae; genus DATFRX01. Next base: position 9,929 of record DATFRX010000494.1, on the reverse strand, counting down.
ATCTGGCCAAGCGCCTGCCCGAGGACCTGCGATGACTCCCGCCGTAACCTTCGCCGCCTGGGGATCGTTGTCTTCGTCGACACTGCGTAAGCCCCACTCAGCCACGAGGTCGATCCGATGAGATCGCGTCTGTCGCGCCGCGACGCCGACGTGTTCGCCGCCGCCGTGGACGGTCGAGCGCCGGAGGCTCGGGACGCGGAGCGGGCCGACCGGCTCCACGACCTGGTCGACGTCGCCACGCTCGTACGCGAGACGTCCGGCCGACCGACCGCGCAGCGGGACTTCGTCGCCGACCTGCGCAGCCAGTTGATGGCGGCTGCGGCCGACGAGCTGTCCGGCCTCGACGAGGCGCCGGAGCCCGAGGCCGAGCCGACGCGGCACCGCGCTCCGGCCCAGATCCGGGTCCGCCGTCGACTCACTGCCGCGGCCACCGCCTTCGTCGTCGTGGGTGGCTCGTTCGGACTGGTCGCCACGAGTGCGCAGTCGATGCCCGGCGAGATGCTCTATCCGGTAAAGCGGGCAACCGAGCGCGTCGAGATCATGCTGCGCTCGGGCTCCTCCGAGGGCCAGGCGCTGCTCGACCACGCGACCACCCGACTCGACGAGGTCGCGACGCTGGCGGCCGAGGCGAATCCGGACGCCGACAACCTGATCGCGGAGACCCTCGCCGACTTCACCGACGAGGCCAACTCGGGTGGCGACCTCCTCCTCGACGCCTACCAGGACGGCGGATCGCAGTCCAACATCGACGAGGTCCGCACGTTCACCGCCGCGTCGGCGGATCGGCTCGAGACCCTGGCGACCTCGATTCCGGGTGCGGCCGCGACGGAGTTTGCCGACGCTGCCCAGGCGGTCACCGGCCTGGACTCGACCGCGGTCGGTGCCTGCCCGGCCTGCGGTGGCAAGCCGCCGATCGACGTGGACGGCGACCTCCTGAAGGCGGTGTCCTACGTCCTCGACAAGGCGGACAGCGACGGGTTCGATCCGAGCGCACAGGCGTCCAGCCGCAGGCACGAGTCGATCAGCCGGCACAAGCCGGAGTCGTCGAGTCAGCAGGCCCCCGCCGTGGGTGACCTGCCGGTCCTGCCGGACGACCCGCTCTCCGACCCGCCGACCGACGCCCTGCCGGACACCTCGGGCAGCAACGACTCGTCCGGCACCAACGGCGGACCCAAGTCGAACGGTCTCACCGACCAGCTGCAGGACACGACCGGTGACATCCTCGGCGGCGGGGGCGGTTCGGATCCCCCGAAGTCGGGAGGCGGAGGCGGCAAGAACACCGGCGTGGGCGGTCTGCTCGCCCCCATCACCGAGCCGGTTGGCGAGTTGCTCGACGGCGTACTCAACGCTCCGTGACGTAGCGGGCCAGGCCGCGAAACCGTACCGGCCGCTCCTGCAACTCCTCGAGGCAGTGCGCCGTCCAGCCGGCGACCCGCGCGGTGGCGAAGATCGGGACGTCCGGATCGAGGTCCCCCAGGTACGCCAGAGCCGCGAGGCCGAAGTCCACGTTGGCGCGATGGTCGAGCCGCAGGCCGGCCTCGCGAAGCACCTCCTCGACACCGGCCCGCCGCTCCGTCGCCGCGGGCAGCTCCCGGGCCGCCTCCAGCAGGGGCTCCAACCGCGGATCGCCGTTGCGATAGACGGTGTGCCCGAACCCCGGCAGCCGCTCACCCTGCTCGAGCCGACGACCGACCGCCTCGCGCGCGCCGGACTCGGCCGCCTCGCGCAGCAGCTGATAGGCACCGACCGCCGCCGAGCCGTGCAGCCGTCCGGTGAGAGTGGCGAGGCCGGCGGTGAGCGCGGCGTAGGCGTCCGTCCGCACCGACGTCGCGACCCGGACGGCGAGCGTGCTCGTGGCCAGCTCGTGGTCGGCCAGCAGGACCAGCGCCCGGTCGATCGCGTTCACGAGAGCCGGCGTCGGCGACGGATGCCACCGCCGCGCGAACCGCTCGGCCATCGTGGCCCGGCGATCCCGTCCGGACGGCCCGGCGGCGACGGCCAGCAGCCGGCGAGCAGCGGTCGGCGGGTCGTCGTCGGCGTGGCGGGCACCCAGCACCGTGGCGGTCGCCATCAGCCGCTGCAGCGCGGTCGCCGACGGGCCCAGCGCATCGATCGCCTGCGCGCAGGCGGCGCGGTCCCGAGTGCCGGCCGTCGGCCAGATCGGTCGCTCGGGCGGCAGGCTGCCAGTCCACAACAGCTCCGCCACCTGCTCGAAGCCGGCCGTCCGGGCCAGCTCGACGGTGTCCTGCTCGCGGTAGGTCAGCTGGTGCTCGTCGAGCCGGGTGATCGCCGACGAGATCTGAACGTCGATGCTCGGCCGCGGCTCCGGGGCACGCCGCCGGGATCGCGAGTGCAGCCGGTCGAGGTCGTCGAGCGAGTACATCGAGGTCTTGCCGTCGATGGCGGTACGCCGCTCGACGAGTCCGCGACTGACGTAGGCGTAGAGGGTGGCCCGGCTGACGCCGAGGCGATGGGCGGCCTCTCGGGAGCCGACGTACAACGTCATGCGGCCCAGCCTGGCCGCTTCGGGTTGCGTAATCAACGTTGATTCGATCAACGTTGATTACGCCGTCGTACGGCTCGACACTCGTGGCATGACGACATCTGCGCTCGATGTACCCGCCGGCCTCAACGGCGTCGCGGTCGCCGCCACCGCACTCGGCGACGTCCGCGGCGAGGAGGGCTTCTTCCACTACCGCCAGTACGACGCGACCGGGCTGGCTCGTACCCGGAGCTTCGAGGACGTCTGGTTCCTGTTCACCGCGGGCCGACTGCCCGACCCGGCCGAGCTGGCCACGTTCCGCGCCGAGGTCGCCCGGCTGCGACGGGTGCCGCCGGCGCTGCGACCGGTGATCGACGCCGTGGCAGCCACGCCGGCCAGCCCACTGGCCCGGCTGCGGACGGTCCTGTCGGCCAGTGCCGGCGCGCTCGGCCTCCGGCCGCTGGTCGACCTGGACACCGAGGCCCGGACCGGGCAGGCGCATAGCATCGCCGCGGTCACGCCGGCCGTCCTGGCCGCCCTGCATCGGGCCGGATCCGGACTCGATCCGATCGAGCCGGATCCGTCGCTCGGCCACGTCGCGGCCTACCTCTACGAGTCCACCGGCGAACGACCGGGACCAGAGGCGATCCGGGCGCTCGAGCAGTACCTGATCCTCACCATCGACCACGGCTTCAACGCGTCGACGTTCACCGCCCGAGTGGTGGCCTCGACCGGCGCCGATCTCGCCGACGTCGTATCGGCCGCCGCCGGAGCCCTGTCGGGGCCGCTCCATGGCGGTGCGCCGAGCCGGGCGCTCGACGCACTGGACGCCATCGGCACGCCGGACCGGGCCGCGGACTACGTCCGGTCCGAGATCGCCGCCGGCCGCCGGATCATGGGGTTCGGCCATCCGGTCTACCGGGCACCGGATCCCAGGTCGACGCTGCTGCGGGAGGTCGCCCTGGGCCTCGGCGGCGAGCTCGTCGACCGCGCCGTCGAGGTGGAGGCGGCGATCCTCGCCACGCTGGCCGAGCTCAAGCCGGACCGGCCGCTGCCGAGCAACGTGGAGTACTACGCCGGTGTCGTGATGGCCACCCTCGGGTTGCCCCGGGAGATGTTCACGCCGACGTTCGCCGTCAGCCGGGTGGTCGGCTGGACGGCGCATGCGGTCGAGCAGGCGGCAGCCGGCAAGGTGATCCGGCCCGGCTCCCGCTACGTCGGACCGGCCGTCGAGCGAGCCTGAGCGGTCAGAGGAAGACCCGGTCGCGGGTGACGAGCAGGCTGTGCAGGGTCTGCTGGATCGTCTCGCGGACCTGGTCGGTGAGGTTGAACACCAGCATCGGATCGTCGGCGGCGCCGTCGGAGTAGGCGTCGGTCCGGATCGGCTCGCCGAACTCGATCAGCCACTTGCTCGGCAGCGGGATCAGGCCGAGCGGGCCGAGCAGCGGGAAGAACGGCGTGATCGGGATGTACGGCACGCCGAGCAGCCGGGCCAGCGACGGGATGTTGCCGATCAGCGGGTAGATCTCCTCCGCGCCAACGATCGAGCATGGCACGATCGGCACGCCGGTCCGGATCGCGGCCGACACGAAGCCACCACGGCCGAAGCGCTGCAGCTTGTAGCGCTCCGAGTAGGGCTTGCCGATGCCCTTGAAGCCCTCGGGCCACACGCCGACCAGCTCGCCGTGAGACAGGATCCGCTCGGCGTCGGCGTTGCAGGCCAGCGTCGCCCCACCTTTGCGGGCCAGCTCGGACACGAACGGCATCGTGAACACCAGATCGGCCCCGAGCGGACGCAGATAGCGATCGGCATGGTCGTGTACGGCCAGCATCGTCATCAGGGTGTCCATCGGGATCGTGCCCGAGTGGTTGGCGACGACCAGCGCGCCCCCCTCGTCGGGGATGTTCTCGATACCGCGGACCTCGACCCGGAACCAATTCGTGGCGATCGGTCGCAGCGCCGCCATCAGGAAGCGGCTGGTCAGCTCCGGATCGAACCCGAACTCGTCAACGATGTAGTCCCCGGTCAGCCGCCTTCGCAGGAACGCCAGCGCCTCCGCGGCCCGCCGCTCCCACTCCTCCCCAAACACCTGCTGCGCCGCCCCAGTGAGGGCAGAAACAATCTCCGTGACAGGAACCCCCGGCACCGGCCGCGACGATCCGTCACTCAGGCTCCGACGATCCGCCGACTCATCAGGGGTCACGTCACTGGCCTCGGGCGCGGATCGTCGCGGCCCGAGTGACGGATCGTCGGCGCGTGGCTGGGGCTTGCCCGAAAGGGACCGTGCCGCTGCCGATGGGGTGGTGCGGCCGGTGCCACGGCCGGGGCGGCCGCGGACGCCGAGCGGAATCACATTCGCGCCGTCAGAGCTCGAGTCGTTCACGACCCACCTCCCGTCCTGGTCAGCGCGCTCAGCTTGGCCTCGGCCGCGCGTATCCGGTCGGCCCGGAGCAGCCCGGCCGGCACCGCATCGGCGAACTCGTCGAACGTCTCGGCCGACGAGTGCTTGGGCCGGTAGCCGAAGGTGTCGGCCAGGGAGGTGGTGTCGACCCCCCTGCCGTACGTCAGGAACTCAACCAGGTCGGGCGGGATGTCGACCCGTACGGTGCGCGCGACCATCTGCCCGACGGTCGACAACCCGAACTGCGGCACCGGAACGGTCGGCCGCCCGAGCCGCCGGACCGCCTGCGACAGCATCACGATCCCGGTGCCCGCCACGTTGTAGGTCCCCGCGATGTCATTCACCACGGCCCGATGCAGCACGGCCAGGGCGTCCTCGTCGTGGAGCACCTGGAGTCTCGGGTCGAAGCCGAGCACGGTCGGGATCACCGGCATCCGCAGGTAGCGGCCCAGCGGCGAGTCGATCTGCGGGCTGAGCAGCCGCGCCATTCGCAGCGTGGTGACCAGGAGGTCGGGACGGCGCCGGGCCAGGCCGCGGACGTAGCCCTCGACCTCGACGGTGTCCTTCGCATAGCCGCTGCGAGGCGTGCGCTTGGGTGCCATGTCCTCGGTGAACATGGCGGGATCGCGCGGCGACGCGCCGTAGACCTCGGTCGACGACTTCAGCACGAGCTTGCGTACGCCGGGTGCCCGCTGACAGGCGGCGAGCAGCTGCATCGTGCCGATGACGTTGGTCTCTTTCATCGACGAGCGGCCACCGCGGCCCGGCGACGGCCGGACCGACAGGTGGACAACCGTGTCGACCTCCTCGACGGCGAGCACCTTGCTGACAACCGGGTTACGGATGTCGGCGCGGACGAACTTCACGCCGTCCAACTGAAATCGCGGGGGCACCAGGTCGACCCCGACCACCTTGGTCAGCTCAGGATCGGCCGCCAGCCCCCGGGCGACCCGCGCGCCGAGATCACTCGACACTCCGGTCACCAGCGCGACACGACCCATTTCTTGGTCCCTACGTGTGTTCGCGGGCTTGGCCATCGGCGCCAGAGTACGACGCCGGGAACGCGATTTTCGAAGTGGACTTACTTGCCGAGGCGGCGGCGCTGCACGCGCGTCTTCTTGAGCAACTTCCGGTGCTTCTTCTTGGACATGCGCTTGCGGCGCTTCTTGACAACCGAGCCCACGGTTCACCCTTCAACTGGTACGAGATCCGGCTGGAGCCAGACGCTCAAGCGTAGCCGTACCTCATCCCCGAAGGCGAAATGACGGGTTCAGCCGGCCTGGAAGTAAGACTTGCGGAGGTAGTCCTGCACGGCCCGCTCGGGGACCCGGAAGGAGCGACCGACGCGTACGGCCTCGAGCGCACCACTGTGCACCAGCCGGTACACAGTCATCTTCGACACTCGCATCGTCGAAGCCACTTCCGCCACGGTGAGGAACTTGACTTCGGATACGTTGCCGTCCTGCCCGCTAGACGAGGCCATGGCACACCGTTCTTCCCATTCATCGTGCGTCGAACCGGCTTCCCTTCCGGCATGCCGACGCACGTGTACTGGCGTGAGAGTAGTGCCTGATGGTGCGAATGGGAAAGTCCTGTGTACAAATCGGCCGCGATCAGGGCATCGGATCGAGGCCGTGGTACGGGAACACCTCGGTCCGGGTCGCGTGGACCGCCCGGTCGAGGCTGCTGCCCGGGTCGTAGCCGCCGCTCCAGTCGGCGTAGTCGGTCGGCTGGCCGTCGGTCATCGTCGTCGGGCCGGGTCGCCCGATCAGCTCGCGCACATGGGCCTGCCAGACCTCGGGGATCAGGGTCTGCGGATCCAGGGGACGGTCGGAAACCGTTGCCAGCAGGTGGGTCCAGGCCCGCGGCACCACGTCGACGAGGGCGTAGCCGCCACCGCCGGTGACGACCCAGCGGCCGTCGCACACCTCGTGGGCCAGCTCGTGCAGCGCCAGGTAGGACGCCCGCTGCCCGTCGACGCTGAGCTGCAGATGCGCCAGCGGATCCTCGCTGTGCGAGTCGCAGCCGTGCTGGGTCACCAGGATCTCGGGGGCGAACGCGCGAAGCAGCGGCGGAACCACGGCGTGGAAGGCCCGCAGCCAGCCGGAGTCGGTCGTGCCGGGCGGCAGCGCGACGTTGACCGCGCTCCCCTGCGCACCCGGCCCGCCGGACTCGGTGGGCAGGCCGGTGCCGGGGAACAGCGTCATCGGCGACTCGTGGAGGCTGATCGTGAGCACCCGCGGGTCGTCGTAGAACACCGTCTGTACGCCGTCGCCGTGGTGTACGTCGACGTCGACGTAGCCGATCCGGCTGACGCCCTGGTCAAGCAGCCACTGGATCGCAACTGCGACGTCGTTGTAGACGCAGAAGCCGCTGGCGCGATCGGGCATCGCGTGATGCAATCCGCCCGAGATGTTGGCGGCATGCAACGCCTCACCACTGTGGACCAGGCGGGCCGCCTCGACGCTGGCGCCGACGACATGCGCGGACGCGCGGTGCATGTCGGCGAAGGTCGGGTTGTCCTCGGTGCCGAGTCCGTGGCTCAGATCCCGGTCATAGGGCGAGTCGCACTTGCGCACGGCCGCGATGTAGTCCGGTGTGTGCACGGTCGCGACCAGGTCCTCGTCGGCCATCGGCGCCGGGACGATCGGGAGCCCGCCCGGCCCGAGCACACCCAGCGCGTCGGCGAGCCGGACGGTCAGGTCGACCCGGACCGGGTTCAGCGGATGCGTCGGGCCGAAGTTGTACTGCGTCAGCTCCGGATCGAAGACCATGCACGCAGAACCCGCCATATCGGCACCCTACTTCGGCGTACGATGGAGCTATGCATGGCGTACGAGTGACCGCGTGGTGGCTCGCCTGAGGGCGGCCACCCGATCACGTACGCACATTTCGATCCGACCGCCTCGACGCAGGCGGTCGTGTCATGTCATGGGACGAGCTCCGGTCGAGGCTCTCCTACCGGAGGCACCCCATGACTCGCATCCTCAGCGGCATCACGCCGAGCGGCCATCTCACGCTCGGCAACTACCTCGGCGCACTGCAGCGTTTTGCTGACGGTGAGGGCACGTACTTCGTGTCCGATCTGCATGCGCTCACGACCGAGCACGACCCGAGACGACTGCGGGCCGTGACCCGCGAGACCGCCCTGCTCTTCCTCGCCAGCGGCATCGACCCGGAACGGTCGACGGTGTTCCTGCAGTCGCAGGTCCACGAGCATGCCGAACTCGCCTACCTGATCGAGTGCACCGTCTACGTCGGCGAGCTCGGCCGGATGATCCAGTTCAAGCAGAAGGGCGGTCGACCCCGGACGAGAGCGAGTCTGTTCACCTACCCCTGTCTAATGGCCGCGGACATCCTGCTCTACGACACCGACGCGGTGCCGGTCGGCGGCGACCAGGATCAGCATGTCGAGCTGGCCCGTGACCTGGCGATCCGGTTCAACCGGCTGTACGGCGAGACGTTCGTCGTGCCGCGGTTGGCCAAGGCCGCGATCGGCGCCCGGATCGCCGACCTGGCCGACCCGACGAGCAAGATGAGCAAGTCGGCTCCGGACGACGCGGCCGGGGTGATCCGGATGCTCGACGAGCCGGATGTCGTGCGCCGCAAGGTGATGCGGGCCGTCACGGACAGCTCGAACACGGTCCGCTACGACCCCGATCGGCAGCCCGGCGTCGCCAACCTGCTCGACATCCTCGCCTGCTGCACCAACCAGCCAGACCCCTCGAGCATCGCGTCCCACTACGGCTCCTACGGCGCCCTGAAGGGTGCGGTGGCCGACGTCGTCGTCGACACGCTCCGCCCGATCCAGAAGCGGTACGCCGAGCTCGCCGCCGACCCGGAGTACGTCGTCGGCGTACTCGCCGACGGAGCGGCTCGGGCGTCGGAGCGGGCACAGGTCGTGCTGTATCGGGCCAAGGAGGCGATCGGAGTCGGCTGACCTGACGGGCTGAAAATCGGCGGGCAACCGATCCGGACCGCCGACTGGTCGTGACGGCGAAGGGGCAGGGCCTTGGGGGCCCGCATCGACTCGACCGAGGAAGGTTCCATGCAGTCACGCCACATCACCTACGCCATCGCGACGCTCGCACTCAGCGTCGCCGCGCTACCCGCCACCGCAGCCGGCTCGACGGCGGCCGTCGCTCCCACCTGCAACGGCGTCCGGGCGACGATCGTCGGCACCGACCGAGCCGATGATCTGGTCGGCACAATCGGCCGCGACGTCATCGTCGGCCGGGCCGGGCAGGACACGATCAACGGCCGCGGCGGCGACGACCTGATCTGCGGCGGTGCCAACCAGGACGACATCGCCGGCGGCCCGGGATCCGACACCGGCTTCGGCGGCGACCAGACCGACCATCTGGAGGGCGGCGACGGCGCCGATCGCCTGCACGGTGGCGCCTACGACGACGGACTCTACGGCGGCCCGGGCGCCGATCGACTGTTCGGCGAAGGCGACCGGCTGCGTCGCGACGGGTACGTCGGTGACCGACTGGTCGGTGGGCCCGGACTCGACCGGCTGGACGGCGGCGACTTCCGGGGCATCGACGCCGTGGACTACTCCGCCACACCGGTCGGGGTGCTGGTCGACCTGAGCACCGGCACCGCTCACACCGGTGACACCGTCGACCAGCTGGTCTCGATCGAGATGGTCATCGGCTCCAACCTGGACGACGCGATCGTCGGCACGGACGGCCACAACGAGATCTACGGTCTCGACGGCGTCGACCAGATCGACGGCCTGGGTGGCCCCGACTGGCTGTACGGGGACGACGGCGACGACACGTTCACCGGTGGACCCGGGAACGACACCATCAACGGCGGCCTCGGGGCCGACGACGCCGACGCTGGTGACGGCACGGACACCTGCCTCGCGGTCGAGACCACGGTCAACTGCGAGGACGTCAGCTGACCTCGCCGACAGCGAGTGTCCGACGCGTCCTGGCCTCCGGCGGCTACTCCGGCCGACCGGCGGCCAGGGCGCGTGACCGGTTGCGAGCCGCCTCGACTGCGCCGAGGAAAGCCGCGCGTACCTTGTGGTCCTC
>DATFRX010000493.1:0-10237 GCA_035262905.1 Nocardioidaceae bacterium | reverse complement strand
CGACATTGGCGAACGTGCAGCCGCGTCCGGGCCGCCGGTGCCGTCGGGCCGCCGTCCGGTCTGCTTCGACGCCGCTGACGGCGAGGTCGACACTGCGCTCTACTGGCGTCCGGACCTCGCGCCGGGACATCGGATCGTCGGGCCCGCGGTCGTCGAGGAGTACGGCGCCACCGTCCCGATCCATCCCGGCTTCGAGGCCCGGGTCGACGGCTGGGGCAACCTGGTACTCACCCGCACGGATCTTGAGGGATCGGGGTAGCGACAGCTACCTGAATCGCTCAAGATTCGTTGTCGGCGTCGGCTGGTTGGCTGCTGCCATGACGAGCTTCGACGGCTGGCCGCCGCTGCTGGAGCTGCGGCAGTACGCACTGCGTCCTGGCCGGCGCGACGACCTGATCGAGCTGTTCGACGCGGAGTTCGTCGAGTCGCAGGAGCACCTCGGCATGGGGGTCTACGGGCAGTTCCGCGACCTCGGCGACCCGGATCGGTTCGTGTGGCTCCGCGGCTACCCCGATGGGTCGCCCGACCGGCGGGGCGAGGCGCTCGCCGCGTTCTACGGCGGTCCGGTCTGGGCCGAGCACGGCAGGGCGGCCAACGCGACGATGCTCGACTCCGACGACGTGTTCCTGCTGGCGCCGCTCACCGACGTCGAGCCGTTCGCCGGCGACCCGGACCGTCCGCCGGTCGGCGCCGAGCCGACCGAATCGGTCTACGACGTCACGGTGTGCCTACTCGACCAGCCGGCCGACCGGACGCTGCGGGATGACGTGTCGGGCGTGTTGGCGCCGCTGCTGAGCGGGCTGGCAGACGCGCCGGTGGCCTGCTTCGCATCGGCCTCGGTGCCGAACACCTTCCCGGCCCTGCCCGTACGCGCGGACGAGCCCGTGATCGCCTGGCTGGTACGCCTGCCCGACGCCGCTGCGCACGCGGACTATCGCCGTCGGCTCGACGAGAGCCGGCCGTGGCAGCGGTCGGTGTGGCCGCGACTGGAGTCGGCGTCACGGGCCAAGCCGTTACGACTCCGGCTCGCGCCGACCGGACGGTCCCGGCTGCGCTAGGGCGGTCGCGCCGGGCCCCTAGCCTGGTCGGATGACCTCTGCACTCGTACTGATCGACCTGATGCCGCGGATCATCGCGCTGCCGCTCGAGCCGTACTCCGGTGACGAGGTGCTCGAACGCAGCCGACGCCTGGCCGACGCGTTCCGACTCGCCGGCCGCCCGGTGGTGCTGGTCCGGGTGGAGCGGGCGAACGTCGCTGAGCAGCCGGCCGGCAGCGGACTCGCCGACGACCTGGAGCAGCCCGGTGACCTCGTGGTCGTGAAGCACACGATCGGCGCCTTCCACGAGACCGAGCTGCACGAGCGGCTCCAGGAACGCGGCGTCACGACCATCGTGATCGGCGGCATCGCGACCATCATGGGCGTCGAGTCGACGGCCCGCGAGGCGTACGACCACGGCTATGAGCTGGAGTTCGTCTCGGACGCGATGTCGGGTTTCGCGGCCGGCGAGCACGAGTTCACGGTCTCGCGGATCTTCCCGCGGTTCGGTGACGTGCGTACGACCGACGACTACCTGTCGGACGGATCTTGAGGGACTCGGGTAGCCATCGCGACCCGAAACCCGCAAGATTCGTGCCATGACGTCTGCGACCGTGCCGACCGCGTTCCCGTTCGGCATGCTGACCGCCGACGGTGGCGCCTCGGTCGATCCGGTCGTGCTCGAGATCGTCCAGGGCAGCCTGGCCTCGGTCGAGCGCGAGGTCGAGACCGCGATCGCGCGCACCGCCCGGTCGCCGATGATCCGCGACGCCCACGACTTCCGGGCCGGCATCCACGACCGGCTGCTCCGCAAGCTCACCGGCCGGTCGTACAGCGCCCTGGTGCATCCGGTTGCGCGCGACTTCCCGATCGACCAGATGCGACCTGGCGACGTGTTCTTCCACAACGACGTCTATCGGTCCGAGGGCGGCATCGGCCACCTGCCGGACCTGTGCGTGACGGTGCCGGTGTTCGTGGACTCGGCCGGCGCACCGGAGGTGGTCGCCTTCGTCCAGGCCTTCGGCCACCACGACGACATCGGCGGCGCCGTCCCGGGATCGATGCCCAGCCACGCCACCACAGTCTTCGAAGAGGGCCTGATGGTGCCGCCGATCAAGCTGTGGGAGGACGGGCGCCCGAACCGTGCGGCGATGACGATCATGACCCGCAATTCGCGGATGCCGGAGTCGCTCGCGGCCGACCTCGACGCCGAGTGCTCGGCCTGCCTGATGGGCGCCCGCCGACTCGGTGAGTTGTTCGAGCGGTACGGCCGCGACGTCGTCGAATCGTGCTTCGACGCGATCATCGACCGGACGACCCGGACGTACCGCCGCGAGATCCTCAGCAAGATCCCGGTCGGGACCTGGATGTGGGAGGACTACGCCGAGCACGACGGCGTCGACGACCCGAAACTGCATCGGCAGCGCATCACGCTGACCCGCACGCCGCCGGACGACCAGGACGGCGAACGCCTCGTCATCGACTTCGACGGCACGTCACCACAGGCCAAGGGGCCGATCAACCACTGCGGCGACTACGCGGACGGCGTGTTTCTGAAGAAGTGGCTGGCGCCGATCCTGCGCAACCTGGCCGAGACGCCCGAGCGGATGGCCGAGCTCGACGTCAACGAGGGCATCGTGCCGCTGGTCGAGATGCGGTTCCCCGACAAGGGCACGCTGCTGACGCCGATCCACCCGGCGCCGACCAACGCGCGTACGTTCGTCATCCTCCGACTGCTCGGCGTGCTCGCGGGCGTCCTCGCCAAGGCCGTCGACGGCGACATGCCGGCCGACCAGGAGACGATCCGCTACACCGGCGTGTACGGCGCGGACGCATCCGGCCGCTCCTATCTGATGCGCGAGGTCCTGGGCGGCGGCTCCGGCGGCCGGCCACATGGTGACGGCGAGGACACCATCCACGTCGTGCCGGACTCCCGGAACCTGCCGACCGAGTTCACCGAGTCGCGATTCCCGTTCATCGTCGAGCGGCTCGGCCTCGCCGTCGACTCGGGCGGGCCCGGGAAGCATCGCGGCGGGCTCGGCTACGACAAGCAGATCCGGATGCTTCGCGACGCCCACTTCATGTCGATCGCGGACCGGTCGATCCTGGCCTGCTGGGGAGTGCGCGGCGGCCTGGCGGGACGGCCGTTCCGCGTCACGATCGACCCCGGTGGCCCGGACGAACGGGAGGTCGACGCCCTCGCCGACGCCGAGCCGGTGCGAGCCGGGGAGCTGATCCGCATCGAGACGACCGGCGGCGGCGGATGGGGCGACCCGCTGCGACGAGATCCGGAGCTCGTCGTCCGCGACGTCCGGTGGGGCAAGGTGTCGCCGGCCGGCGCCCGGTCCGACTACGGCGTCGTGTTGACCGGAACAGTGGGCGCCGGCGATCTGGCCTGGGACCCCGAGGCGACTCGTTCGCTGCGGGCCGAGTTGGCCGGCGCGCGTCCCGAGCAGCGGCCGTTCTTCGATCGCGGTCCCGGCTATCCCCGGTTGGCCGACGGTGCGATCGCGGCCGACTGCGACTGGCGCTGATCGCAAAACGTCGTCATCGGTGCGGCGTTGAGACAGCGCTGGCCGGCCAACCGGTGGCGCAGGCTGTCTCGCCTCGTGCGCGAGTGGCGCGTGGTGTCGCGCATACGCCGCGGATCTGGGCCAGCGTGCGCCAGTCGGCAAGTCAGGTGGGCCATCGTGCGCCAGTCGGCTGCGCTACGTGGAACGTTCCGTGGAGAGAGATCAGCACTCACTCCCGACGACCAACAGCCCACTGTTGGTTTTCGCCACCAGCGACTCGAGATCTACCGCGAAATCGCCAGTGACGCTTGGACGGAGGACGATCGCATGCCTAGGATTCCTAGGTATGGACTCCGCTCGCCTCAAGGGCAACCTCGACCTGCTGGTGCTGTCGGTTCTGGCCGATGGGCCGGCGCACGGCTACGCCATCATCACGATGCTGCGGGATCGCAGCGACGGAACGTTCGATCTCGCCGAGGGCACGGTCTATCCGGCGCTGCACAAGCTCGAGAAGGCCGGCCACGTCATGAGCTGGTGGGATGAGGGCGGTCCGCGCCGGCGCCGGATGTACGACCTGACTCCGCAGGGCCGGCGCGAGTTGGCCGCGGAACGCAAGCGCTGGCTCGGCTTCGCCCGCGGCGTCCAGGCCGTCATGGGGGTGCCGTCATGACGCCCGCCAGCCCGATCGAGGCGTTCCTCGATGCGTTGTACGACGAGCTTCGCGACTCCGACGCGGCGACCGCCCGTCGGCTGCTGGCCGAGGCTGAGTCACACCTGCGCGAGAGCGCCGACGCCCTCGAGACGACCGGTGTGGAGCGACTCGAGGCGGAGCAGGCCGCTGTCGAGCGGTTCGGCACGCCGGCCGAGATCGTCGCGGCAAGCCGGCCGGCGCTCCATGCCCGGTTGACCGGCCTGGTCGCCGGATCGGTCCGCCCGCTCGTCCTACTGCTCGGCGCTGGCCTGGTCGCGGTCGGGCTGAGCGGTGCGGTCGCGGCGGCGATGTCCGCGGCCTTCGGGTCGGGCTTCGTCGGGTCGATGCACCAGACGTACACCGCCTCGGCCTGCGACCACTTCCTCGCGGTGCAGCCGTCGGCGACGTCGTGCACGCAGGCCGCCGCGCTCGAGACCAGTCACGACGCAATCGCGCTCCGGCTCCTCGCCGGCGGACTCGGACTGGTCCTGCTCGGCCTCGGCTGGCTGTGGAGCCGGCGCAGTCGGGAGCGCGGACGCGAGTACGGCCTGCCGCCGGTCGTCTGGCTGACGGTCGGACTCACCGCGTTCGCGGTCGCCGCCGCCGGTCTGGCGGTCGAGTCGACAGACCTCGCGACGAACTACGGCAGCGACGGGGTCGGGTTCTACCTCAGCGGCGCTGTCGTGGCGGCACTCGCCGCGGTGGCGTTCGCGGTGCCCCTGACCCGTCGCCTGCTCCCCGTGTCGGAACCGGATCGGGCCCACTCGAATCGCTGACAATTCCTCCGGACGAGTACACCCTCGAACGGAGGAACGCCATGTCGACTCCACGCGTCCTGGCCGACGGCCTCGTGGTCGGCGAGTCGCCGCGATGGCACGACGACCGGCTCTGGCTGTCCCACTGGGGCACCCGCGAGGTCCTCGCCATCGATCTGACCGGCGATCGGGAGGTCATGGCCACGGCGCCGGTCGATGTCGCCTTCTCGATCGACTGGCTGCCCGACGGGCGACTGCTGGTCACGACCGGACCCGAGGGGCGGCTGCTGCGGCAGCAGCCTGACGGCGCGCTGGTCGACCACGCTGACCTGACCGGCGTCGGGTTCAAGGGGCTCAACGAGATCGTCGTCGACGGCCGCGGCAACGTCTACATCAACGGCGGCAACGACTTCGACCCGCCTGAGGGTGTGATCCCGGGCGGTATCGCGCTCGTGACGCCGAACGGCGAGGTACGCCAGGTGGCGGATCGCCTCGCATTCCCGAACGGCATGGCGGTCACGCCCGACAACGCGACGTTGATCGTCGCCGAGTCTCATGCCCGTCGGCTGACGGCGTACGACATCGCGACCGACGGCGGGCTTTCGAACCGCCGCGTGTGGGCCGACCTCGGTGACGATCCGCCGGACGGCATCTGCATCGATACCGAGGGCGCTGTCTGGTACGCCGACGTGCCGCACGGGCACTGCGTCCGGGTCCGCGAGGGCGGCGAGATCCTGCAGACCGTGGACGTTGATCGCGGCTGCTTCGCCTGCGCACTCGGCGGTCCGGACGGGTCGACGCTGTTCATCGTCGCCGCGGAGTGGCGCGGGCCCGAGCGGTTCTTCGACCGGCCGTACTCCGGACAGGTGCTCGCCGTCGACGCTCCGGCGCCGGGTGCCGGCTGGCCGTAAGGCTCTTGAAGTAGATAGCAAGCTATGGAAAGATACATAGCAAGCTATCCAGATGGGTGATGTCGATGACCGCATGGAAGCCCGGGGGAGCCCGGCGGGTCCGGACGGCGCAGCGGTGGGTGCATCTGACGAGTGCGGCCCTGCTGCTCGCGTTCATCTACCTGACGCCCGACACCGACTCGACGCCGATGGACCTGATCCGGTGGGTCGGCGTCCCGGTCCTGGCCGCCAGCGGCATCGCGATGTGGCAGTGGCCGCGGATCCGGCGCGTCCGTCGTCGCTGGGTCCACGCGTGAGTGCGGATGCGCCGACGCCGTTCGCCCGGCAGGAGTCGCTCGGCTATCAGGTCAACCATCTCGCCCGGCTGCTGGCCCAGGCGCTCCGCCGCCGGATCGAGGAGCTCGGCGTCGTGCCGGGACAGTTCGCGCAGCTGCTCGCGCTCTACGAACAGGACGGCCTGACCCAGAGCGAGCTGAGCCGCCGGGTCCGGATCGAGCAGCCGACGATGGCCGTGACGCTCAAGCGCATGGAGCGCGACGGCCTCGTCGAGCGCGTGCCCGACCCGTCCGACCGGCGACAGGCCCTGGTGCTGCTGACCGAGCGGGCCCGTCGACTCGAGGGCGATCTGACCGATGCTGCCCAGGCGATCAACGCCGAGGCGGTCGACGGATTGAGCGCCGCCGAGATCAGTGCCTTCATGCGTACGCTCGACCGGCTGATCGGCAATCTCGAGTCCGAGCGGTCAGTACGACCGGACGGCGTCGACGACCCGACCAAGTCCTAGAGCAGGCCGCCGAAGAAGACCTGGATCTCGGTGACCTGGTCGCCTCGGACCGTGTGTACCTCGACGTTGCTGTGCCGCTGTCCGGTCTGGAGCGACACGTACTCGTAGCGGATGAAGACGTCATCGCCCTCGGCCGGGACGACGTCGACCAGCCGGTACGAGTCGAGCTGGACGCTGGCCGGGAAGCATTGCGCGAAGAATGTCGCCTTGTCGATGTGGTCGTCCTGCGGGCTGGTGAACGAGAAGTCGTCGGTGATCAGTCGGTCCGCGGCACTGGCGTCCTGGGCGAGGTAGCTCTGGACGAGTGCGCGAACCACGTCGGCATGCGCCATCTGGCTCATTTCCTTCCGTATCGGATCGTTCTTCAAGTAGACCGGCGTTGTCTGCGGAACTCATCGCTCGCCAGCCGAATCGGAGCGTTAGCCTCGGCCCATGCGACTGCTAATTGCGCTTGGCGGCAACGCCATGACGGGTCCGGACGGGGAGGCCGGGCCGGAGGATCAGAGGGTAGCCATCGCCACCGCGATGGAGACGGTGGCCGACCTCGTCGTCGCCGGGTACGGGATCGTCCTGACCCACGGCAACGGACCCCAGGTCGGCAATCTACTGCTCAAGAACGAGCTGGCTGCCGACATCGTGCCGCCGGTCCCATTGGACTGGTGCGGCGCCCAGACCCAGGCCACGATCGGCATGCTGGCGCTCAACGCACTCGACCGGACGCTCGCGGCGCGCGGCTCCTCGACCCGGTCGGTCGCGCTGGTCTCTCGTACCCTCGTCGATCGCGACGATCCGGCGTTCCTGCATCCGACCAAACCGATCGGGCGCTACCTGCCGTACGAGGACGCGCAGTTGATGATCGAGCACGGCCAGCACTGGGTGGACCGAGGTGTACGCGGCTGGCGCCGAGTCGTCGGGTCGCCCGAGCCGCGAGCCTGTCTCGACGTCGCGGCGGCGACCACGCTGCTCGACGATGGCTGGGTGATCGTGTGCTCGGGAGGCGGCGGGATTCCGACCGTCTACGACGAGGAGCACGGCTACAGCGGCGTCGAGGCCGTGATCGACAAGGACTACACGGCAGCCCTGCTCGCCGAGCAGCTCAACGCCGACCGGCTGGTGATCGCGACCGACGTGGACGCGGCCGTGATCGGGTGGGAGACGCCGCAGGCCCGAGCGCTCGGCCGCGTGACGGCGGGGGAGCTGCGCAAGCACGCTGCCGACGGCCAGTTCGCCAGCGGGTCGATGGGCCCGAAGGTCGAGGCAGCTTGCCGGTTCGTCGAGCGTACGGGTCGGCAGGCGGCGATCACGTCGCTCGGCCGGATTGCCGAGGCGGTCGACGGCCAGGCCGGTACGGTCGTCGTACCCGACGAAAGGTAGATCGCAGATGCCCTCGGCCATCGAAGTCCGCAAGGTGCCGATCCATTCGGTCGCCGACGCCAGCGAGCTCGAGCGGCTGCTCGACGACGGAGTGATGGAGGCCGACCGGGTCATCGCCATCATCGGCAAGACCGAGGGCAACGGCGGCGTCAACGACTACACCCGGATCATCGCCGACCGGGCCTTCCGTGAGGTGCTCGTCGCCCGGGGTACGCGCTCGGCCGACGAGGTCGACCAGGTCCCAATCGTGTGGTCCGGCGGCACCGACGGGGTGATCAGCCCCCATGCCACGGTCTTCGCGACGATGCCGGACGGCGCCGCGCCCGCCTCCGACGAGCCCCGGATCACCGTCGGCTACGCGATGAGCGAGCCGCTGCTGCCGGAGGAGATCGGCCGGGCCGGCATGATCACCAAGGTCGCCGACGGCGTACGCGCCGCGATGGCCGAGGCGGGCATCACCGATCCGGCCGACGTGCACTACGTCCAGACCAAGACTCCGCTGCTGACGATCCACACCATCCGGGACGCCAAGAGCCGGGGCCACACGGTCTGGACCGAGCACACCCACGAGTCGATGGACCTGTCCAACGGATGTACGGCGCTCGGCGTCGCTGTCGGGCTCGGCGAGATCGAGATGCCGCCGGACGACGACGTCATGCACAACCGCGAGCTCTACTCCGCGGTCGCGTCCTGCTCGTCCGGCGTCGAGCTCGACCGGGCCCAGGTGGTGGTCGTCGGCAATGCCCGGGGGATCGGCGGCCGCTATCGGATCGGGCACTCCGTCATGCGCGACGCGCTCGACGCCGACGGCATCTGGGCGGCGATCCGCGACGCGGGTCTCGACCTGCCCGAGCGGCCGCATCCGTCGGACCTCGACGGCCGGCTGGTCAACGTCTTCCTCAAGTGCGAGGTCAGTCAGGACGGCGAGGTACGCGGCCGGCGCAACGCCATGCTCGACGACTCCGACGTGCACTGGCACCGCCAGATCAAGGCCTGCGTGGGTGGCGTTACGGCCGCGGTGACCGGCGATCCGGCCGTGTTCGTCTCGGTGTCGGCCGCCCATCAAGGGCCTGACGGCGGCGGCCCGGTCGCCGCCATCGTCGACCTCGGCTGAGCTCCCCTCGGCGATTTTGCGCACTTGTTGTTGGTGCCGGCGGCCTCACACCAACAACAACTGCGCAAAACCGAAGTAGGGGCAGGGCGTCAGCGGCCGAGCCGGGCGACGCGGGCGACCAGGCGGGCCGGAGTGATGCGGGACAGCCCGACGATCGCCTTGTAGCGGTAGCTCGGGACCGACACGGCCAGGCCGCGGTCCAGGTCGGCTAGTCCGGTACGGACCACCTCGCCCGCGTCGAGCCACATCCAGCCCGGGATGTTGTTGGTCCTCGCCCCCATGCGCTGGTGGAACTCGGTGTGCACGAACCCGGGGCACAACGCCATCACCCGGACCCCCTTGTCGGCGTACGCGTAATGCGCCCACCGGCTGAAGCTGATCATCCAGGCCTTGTGCGCGCCGTACGTGCCGCGCGGAGTGAACCCGGCGACGCTCGCGATGTTGACGATCCCGCCCCGGCCGCGCGACGACATGGCGTTCAGTGCGGTCTGGGTGAGGTGCATCGGCGCCCGCACCATCACGGTGAGGACGGCCTCTTCCTCCTCGATCGGGTTCTCGGTGAACCGCTTGCGCAAGGCGTAGCCGGCGTTGTTGACGAGCAGGTCGATCGGGCGCTCGTCGTTGGCAAGGTCCTTGGCGACCCGTTTGATGCCCGTGGTCGTGGACAGGTCGGCGGTACGGGTCCGGACCTCGACCCCATGGGCGTCGGTCAGGTCCTTGGCCACCCCCTTCAGCCGCTCCTGGTCGCGAGCGACGAGCACCAGGTCGTGTCCGCGAGTCGCGAGCTCGGTTGCGAAGGCGTGGCCGATTCCCGATGTCGCTCCGGTGATGAGGGCCGTTCCAGGCATCCCCAGAGCATTGCGGTCCCCGATCCCGGCGGCAAGTCGGAACTGCCGATCGAGTCCGGCACAATGACCGAGTGAACCGGACCATCGCGGTCGCCAACCAGAAGGGCGGCGTGGCCAAGACGACCACCGTGGCGACGCTCGGGGCGGCACTGTTCCAACAGGGGCAGCGGGTGCTGCTCGTCGATCTGGACCCGCAGGCCTGCCTGACCT
>DATFRX010000492.1:0-3612 GCA_035262905.1 Nocardioidaceae bacterium | reverse complement strand
GGTCGCCGTGATCGCGACTCGTACGTGGCGAGCGCCCCGCGGACCGTACTGGTCGCCCGGCGCCACCACGATGCCGCGCTCGGCGAACCACGCCACGGTGTCCCAGCACGGCTCGTCGCGGGTCGCCCAGAGGTAGAGGGCGCCCTCGGAGTGGTCGATCCGCAAGCCAGCCGCCTCGAGCGCCGCCCGCAGCCGGGCCCGCCGCCGCGCGTAGCGGTCGTGCTGCTCGACCGCATGGGCGTCGTCGCGCCAGGCGGCCTCCGCCGCCACCTGCTGCGGGCCCGGCGGGATCAGCCCGAGATGCCGCCGGGCGAGTCGCAGGTCGGCGATCAGCTCGGGATCCCCGGCGACGAAGCCACAGCGATAGCCCGCCAGGTTGGACCGCTTCGACAGCGAGTGCACCGCGAGCACGCCGCGATGTGAGCCGTTGCAGACCGCCGGGTCGAGTACGGACGTCGCCGGCGGACCCTCCCAGACGCATTCGAGGTAGCACTCGTCGCTGACGACCAGCGCGTCCCGCTCCCGGGCCCACGCGACCACCTTGGCCAGATGCTCCGGCGGCAGCACCCGTCCGGTGGGGTTCGACGGCGAGTTGAGCCACACGATCGCCGGTCGGGCCGGGCCCAGGGACAGCAGCGAGTCGCTCGCGACCACGTCGGCGCCGACCATCCGGGCGCCGATCGCGTACGTGGGGTAGGCCAGCTCCGGAACCACCACGGTGTCGCCGGGACCGAGGCCGAGCAGCATCGGCAACAGTGAGATGAGCTCCTTGCTCCCGATCGTCGGCAGGATCTGGTCCGGGTCGATGTCGACGCCCCTGCGGGCCAGCCAGCCGGCGGCCGCGTCCCGAAGGCCGGGCGTGCCGATGACGGTGGGATAGCCGGGCCAGTCCGTCGCGCCGGCGAGTGCCTCGCGGACGACGGCTGGAGTCGGGTCGACCGGCGTACCGATCGCGAGATCGACCGGACCGTCCGGATGCTCGGCTGCCCTCGCTCGCGTCGGCAGCAGCTTGTCCCAGGGGAAGTCGGGCAGCCGAGCGGCGACCGTCTGGCGGCCTGAGGCAGTGGCGTCGGCCACGGGGCGCGTGGTCAGTCCTGGTTCTGCGGAGGCAGCGCGGCGATCGTCGGGTGATCCTTGTCGATCACGCCCATCTTGGCGGCGCCACCGGGCGATCCGAGGTCGTCGAAGAACTCGACGTTGGCGGCGTAGTACTCCTTCCACTCCTCCGGCGTGTCGTCCTCGTAGAAGATCGCCTCGACCGGGCACACCGGCTCGCAGGCGCCACAGTCGACGCACTCGTCGGGGTGGATGTAGAGCATCCGGCTTCCCTCATAGATGCAGTCCACCGGACACTCGTCGACACAACCCCGGTCTTTGACGTCTACGCAAGGCTGCGCGATGACGTAGGTCACGGGATCCTCCTCGGGGGTCACGATGAATCTGATCTGCCGGACCAGCCTAGTATCACGCCACGCCCGACTCACACCTGAAGCAGGTCCAACCGTCGGACATGCGGAGACATACATGCCCATCGACGACAGCCATATCGGCCATCGTGTGGTGATTCGCTCACTTGTCAGGGGCGAGAAAGGCCCCAGCGGCGGCCCACTCATGACCGATGTCATCGGATTCCTGCGCGAGTACGGCGACGGCGTGGCGGTCGTCGAGCGACGTGACGGAACTCTCACCCGGGTCGCGATCGACGACATCGTGGCGGCAAAGCCGGTGCCGCCGGAGCGACGCCCCCGCTCGCGGTAGCCGATCCGTCCACTGGCGGTAGCCGAATCGCGAAACACGCCGGCGTGTCTCGCGATTTGCCTACCCCCACGGGCCGCGCGCTACTCCTCGTCGCGCTCGGCGGCCGGTGCGACGACAACCTCGAGCACGTCGGCGGTCTCGATCCCCTCGTCGCTGGCGACCTCGGCGAGCAGCCGGGTGCCCCGGTCGGCTGCGGTGCCGGGTGTGATGGCGTCGACGAGGATCGTTCCCGTCACGGCTTCCGCGTGGCCGTTGTTCGCCCATCCGAGCCAGCATCGAACGCCTCGCGACCGCAGCCGATCGTCGAGACGCGCCACCCGATCCTCCGAGAACTCAGCGGCGGTCGACAGCACGGGACGGACCTCCCAGGTCATCCCGGCGACGACCTCGTGAGCCGGATTGGGCACTTGTCTGGTTGTTGCCATGCCCCCGATCATCCCAAATCGACTCAAGGCAACGTGGGACCCGCGCTCGGGCTCGCGTCGCGCTGAGGGTAGGCGAATCCCGAGACACGCCGGCGTGTTTCAGGATTCGGCAACCGCCACGGGGGCGTCAGTGACCGCCGCCGGTACGACCACCGCCGCCGCCACCACCAGGCGGCCCGCTGCCGCCCTTGTCCGGCGGCGCATGGCAGATCACCGTGTCCAGCGGGATGTAGGTCGTGTGCATCTTCTCCCTGCGGACCAACTCGCTGGAGTTGTGCCGCCGGAAGCTGCGATAGACGTCGATGTCGAACCCGGAGTAGCCGGTCTCGGCGTAACAGTCCTTCGCCGTGCTGTAGCGCGTGCTCGACTTGGTGAAGTCGTACCGCGCGGACTGACTCGCCGTGATGTCCCAGTACTTCGTGCTCCACATCCGCACGTGCATCTCGCCGTACGACGACGGCGTACTCGGCTGGACCCACTCCTCGATGAGCACGCCGTACGGCGTCGTGTTCTTGAACCGCAGGTCGACGGTCGGCCAAGCGACGGTCGCCTCGCGCCCGACCGGATAGCGGTCGATGTAGAAGCTGTGCGTCTTGTGCTCGATGTCCTTCAGCCCGGCGAAGAACGCGGCGTTGAACGTCGTGGTCGCGACCTGTGACACGCCGCCACCGAAGTCCTCCGCGTAGACGCCGTCGCTGATGATGTAGCCGACCGTGAAGCCGTTCTGCTTGGTCCGCTCCCCCACCGTGTCGTTGAGCGAGAACGTGTCGCCCGGCTTGAGCACGGAGCCGTTGATCAGCTCGGCGGCACGGCCGAGGTTGACGTTGCGGTAGTTGGCGTACGGGAAGTAGGTCGTGAAGTGGCTGACCGGGCGGTTGATCCCGAGGTCACGGGCCTCCTTGGTGGTGAAGTCGGCCTCGCCGACCGAAGTGCCCACCTCGGCGGTACGTTCGTCGCCGGTCTTGGCGAGCACCGGCGTGATCGCGTCGGCGACCTCCTCCGGATCGAGCGTCATGCCGGGCTTGGCCGGGACGACGACCGGATGATCGTGGCGCAGGA
This sequence comes from Nocardioidaceae bacterium, assembly GCA_035262905.1. Lineage (GTDB taxonomy): Bacteria > Actinomycetota > Actinomycetes > Propionibacteriales > Nocardioidaceae > DATFRX01. Next base: position 370 of record DATFRX010000492.1, on the reverse strand, counting down.
CCACCGTGGCGTCCCGGGCGTTCGAGCCGATCCGTCCGGTGAGGCTCTCGATCCCACGCTTCAGCCGGTCGGTGTCGAACTTCGGGGCGAGCTCGCCGTCGGTGACCTCCAGCCTCAGGGCCGGCGCGAACTCCCGCACCGTCAGGTTCACGGTCCGGCTCGGCAGCTGCAGTGTGATCGGCCCGGACATCGCCGGCTCGGCGAGCTGGTCCAGCGCGTCGGACAGCGCGGCCTCGTCGACCGCGGGCGCGACGTGGTCGACCGACAGATGGACCGGCTTGTTGCTGCTCAGATAGGCACCGAGCACTCCCGCGGCGGTGGCGTCCTGGTTCACCGCCAGGCCGTCCTTCGGCTTCGTGACGTTGCGGCC
>DATFRX010000491.1:0-4962 GCA_035262905.1 Nocardioidaceae bacterium | reverse complement strand
CCTGGCGCGGTGGTCGCCCAGATCGAGGCGGGCGAGTCGGCGGTCAACGCCGGGGCGATCGACGCCGGGCTGCAGTCGCTCCAGGGAGCGGTCGTGGCCGCCCGCGCACTCGGCGACATGTCCCTGCTCTCCCGCGCGCTGGTCGCCCTCGGCTCGGCGCTGATCCACGGTGTGCGCGGCGTCGACCAGGAGGGCCTGGCCCTGCTCCATGAGGCGGTTCCGCTGACCGAGCAGGTCGGCGATGCGCCGCTGGCCGTGATGGCTCGCCGCGAGATCGGCTATGTGGACTTCCTCCGTGGTCGCTACGACCGGGCGACCCACTGGTTCGGCGCCGCGCGGGAAGCGGCCGATGGTGACACCGCCGGGCTCGGCTGGGTGGACATGTATGACGGCGCGGCCGCGAACGATGTCGGGGACGACGCGCGTGCCGAGCGCCGGCTCGGCGAGGCCTTGGAGCTCGCTGGCAAGGAGCGCGACCTGCGGCTCCAGGCGTACACCCTGACGATGCAGGGCCGGCGCCATCTGCTGAGCGGCCGGCTCGGCGAGGCCGACCGAGACCTGGACGAGGCGCTGAAGGTCGTGACCTCGCTGGAGTGGACCGCATTCCGGCCATTCCCGGAGGCGCTGCTCGCCGAGTCGTCACGTCGAGCGGGCGACCTGCAACGCGGCCGGGACATGGCCGAGCACGCCTACGTCCTGGCCGAACAGGTCGGCGATCCGTGCTGGGAGTCGATCTCCCTGCGTGCCCTCGGCCTGCTCAGCATCGACGGCGGCGATCTTGATCACGGCGTCGCCATGCTGAAGCAGGCGCCGTTGCAGTGCCGGCGGCTTCCGGACACCTGGCGGTGGATCGAGATGTGGGGTTACTCGGCGCTGGTCGACATCGGGGATCGGCACCACCTCGACGCCACACCGACGTGGCAGCGGCACCTGACGACCGAGGCGGCCGCGATGGGGATGCGTCCCCTGATCGAGCACGCCGACGGCACGAGCTAGAGGACCGTCGAGTCCCAGTCGGCTCGTTCGGCAGCGCTGGAGGTTACGCCGCCTCGAGACGGCTCGTACTCGCCCTCGAACCGACACCGAACGTGCCGCCGTGCCGATGTTGGCGTCGCCGCGTCGCCCGGTATCGTCGTCACCAGTCAGCTGGCGCGGTTGACGCAAGGCCGAGCCGGAGCGGGCGGCCAATTGCCGACTCGCGTTCTCGGGGACAAGATCCAGTGGATGCTGGAAGAGAGGTCGTCATGAAGAAGATCCTGATCCTGGCCCTCATCGCGGCCGCGGTGTTCGTTGGCCTGAAGAAGGCCCGTGCGGGCCGTGCCGACGCGGACCTCTGGGCCGAGGCAACCGACTCCGTCGACCGCTGACGGTCGTACGGCCAGGGGCGATAGCTCAGTTGGTAGAGCACCTGCTTTGCAAGCAGGCGGTCGCCGGTTCGAGTCCGGTTCGCTCCACGAACGGCCCCTGTCGCCGCAAGCACCACACCGGCAGGCTGACGCTGCTCTGAATCCGGCGCTGTGACTACGTCGCGCTAGCGTGGACGCAGTCCTCAATCACCTCAAGTTCTGTCCGGACGGCTCGCCCATGAACCGGCCGCCGGTCAGAATCTCGGAGAGCGTGATTCGCCGTGCCCTATCCACTCGGTTCGGTCACGCTGCTGGCCAGTGTGGCTGCCGTCGGCGCCCTGCTCGGCGGGTGCGACGAGACCCCGGCGGTGTCGTCGACGTCGGCCGTCTCGCCGACTGCTGCGCCGTCGTACCGGAGAGCCGTATCGCTACCGCCGGAGCTGCCGGCGCCGTTCCGGCATCGCATTCCGGGGATGCCGCCGCCGCTGCCGGGAGGGGTGTACGCCGCCGATCGGCCCGGCATGGTCGCGCCGCGACTCAGGCACGAGCCGGCGTACATCTATGTGCCCGACAGTGAGGACCCTGGCCACACCACGGTGATCTCGCAGCGCACCCATCGGATCGTGCGAGTGCTGCCCACCGGCCGCCTGGACCAGCATGTGACTCCGTCGTGGGACCTCAAGACCCTCTACGTCGAGGCCAGCGACTCCGATCACCTCGCGACGATCAATCCGCACAATGGCCGGATGACCGGCACGATCGCCACCAATCGTCCGTACAACCTCTACTTCACGCCCGACGGGCGGGCCGCGATCGTCATGGACGAGCAACACGATCAGATCGTCTTCAGCGACCCGCACACCTTGGCCCGGCGGCATGTGGTCACCGACCCGAGGTGCCTCGGTCCCAACCACGCCGAGTTCTCCGCCAACGGCCGGTACATGGTCGTCAGTTGCGAGTTCTCCGGGGAGTTGCTCAAGATCTCGACCCTGCGGCACAAGGTCATCGGCCACATTCACCTGCCGATGCCGTCGATGCCGCAGGACGTCCGGCTCGCCCCGGACGGACGCAGCTTCTTCGTCGCCGACATGGGTCGGGATCTCTTGCTGCAGATCCCGTGGGACCGGTTCCGGGTCGCCCATGCGTACCCGACGCGGAAGATGCCGCACGGCATCTACTTCAGCCGCGACGAACGGCTGCTGTACCTGTCCGATCGCGAGAGCGGTGCGGTCCAGGTCTTCAATCTCGCCAGGCATCGATTCACCCAGACCTGGTGGATCCCGGGCGGTGGCTCACCCGACATGGGCGGCCTGTCTGCAGACGGCAGGACGCTGTGGCTGTCCGGGCGCTACGACGGCGTCGTCTACGGCTTCGACACCCGTTCGGGCAAGCTGATCGCCAAGATCCCGGTCGGAGGCAGTCCGCACGGGTTGCTCGTGTGGCCGCAGCCGGGTCGCTACTCCCTCGGGCACACCGGAGAGATGCGATGAGGCGAGTACGGCCTCGCTCGGAATTCGTTGGCGTACCGGATAAACCGAGGCATAGCCTGCCGCAATGACCTGGATTGCACCCGACGTCGAGCGTTCGGAGGACTATCCGGCGCCCCGCAACGAGCCCGAGGAGGACATGCTCCGCGACTGGCTCGACTGGCATCGGGCCACGCTGCTTCGCAAGTGCGCTGGTCTGAACGCCGAGCAACTGGCCGAGCGCTCCATCCCGTCGTCGACCCTCTCCCTGCTCGGCCTGGTCCGGCACCTGGCTGACGCCGAGCGCGGTTGGGTCAGGCAGACCTTCCGCGGCGAGCAGATCCCCGACCTGTACTACCGGCCCGAGGCCCGAGACGCCGACATCGTCGAGGCAGACCCGGCGCGTGCCGAGGAGGATTACGCGATCTACCTGGCCGAGTGCCGGGCCGTCGACGCCGCGTTGGAAGGCACGAAGCTGGACGACACGTTCGACTTCCGCGACCAGACCACCTCGGCGCGATGGATGTGGCAGCACCTCGTGGAGGAGTACGCGCGCCACAACGGTCACGCCGACCTGCTTCGCGAAGCCATCGACGGCACGGCCGGCCTCTGAGTCCGATCGCATCGCCGACGCGAGCTAAGTGAGGCAGGATGGGTCGCAGGGCAGTGCGGGGAGGGATGCCATGAACCAGGCGTTGCTCAACTCCATGACGGCGGCCGAGCGCAGGTTGGTCGCCGAGACCGAGCGGGACGCGATGGCCGGGCTCGACGAGGAAGAGCTGCTGGCGTTGCACACGCGGATCCGGCGGGCCCGTTCGAAGTACGTGAGTGTCTATCGCCGCAAGGCCAGCGGCGCGGTCGTGAAGCGTGGCGGCCGCGGCTTCAGCTACCCGAAGAACCAACGGGATCGGGACAAGGCCGAGGTGTTCGAGCGGGCGTTGGCGTCGGTAAGCCGGGAGGTCGGAGTACGAGCCACCCAGTCCGCTGCCGAGCTTCGGGCGTCGCGGCTCGCGGCTGCGCGATCGGGCGGCTCCGGCCCGCGGAAGACTGCGACGCGGGTGGCTGCGGCGAAGAAGCCGGCTGCGTCGCGTCCGCGTGGCGTGAAGAAGACAACCGGCGGCGTCAAGAAGGACGCGTCGAGTCGGGCGATGGGCGCCAGGCGGCAGGCCAAGCGCGACTCCCGCTGACCCAGGTGCCTCGCAGTCGGTTTTGCGCACTTGTTGTGGGTGTGAGCCGCTCGCCACCCACAACAAGTGCGCAAGACCGGTCGGTCTAGGCGCCGCAGACACCCTTCGGGAAGCCGTAGGCGATGGTCTGCTTGCTGGCGTCCTCGAAGAGGGCGAACGCGTGGTTGGCCCGCTGCTCGACCTGGTCGGCAGGGGCGGTGGCGGCGGCCCGGAGCTGCTGGGCAACGACGCCGATATCGGCCAGGTAGCCGTCGAGGAGCGCATGGTCCGCTGCCGGAGCGTTCAGACCCTGGAGGCCGTCGCCGGAGTAGTCGAGCGCGTCGGCGAAGCCGTTGAGGAAGTCGCGGGCCTGCTGCCGGACCGCAGGTGACGTGCCGTCGGCGAACGGATGCTGGGTGCGTGGGACCAGCTTCAGGGCCATGTGCTCGGCCTTCTTACAGATCTGGCCGCCCTGCTTGATCATCTCGGCCTTGCTGAGCGTCTGGTCGGCCGGGCTGACGGCGTTCGCATCGCCGACCGGGTCGGCATTCTCGGTCCCGCCGGCGCTGCATCCGGCGACTGTCAGCAGCGCGCCAGCTGCCAGTGCCGCGAGTGCTGCCATCGGACGGCGAGCGGTCTGCATCGGGGTGTGGTGCGTGTTCATCGGGTCTCCTTCAATTCGTTTCACGAAGACCCTCGCCCGGACGCTGACGCCGGCACATCGCCCTGGAAGACGTTTCCGATCCCTCTGGAGAGCGACTGTTGTCGCGTTCAGATGAGTCTTTCGGCTGATGAACCCCGACCGGTACGGCTCTACCGTGATCTCGTGGCGATCAGGGATCTGATCGACCGATGGGGTGACGCCGCGCTCGCCGTAGCGCTGGGCGCCCTGTACCTGGTCGAGATATTCACCTCTCCCGAGTTCGAAGGCGAGCGGGCGGTCTCGGTGTTGCCGGCGCTGATCTTCTGTGCGTCGCTCGGCTG
>DATFRX010000490.1:0-8623 GCA_035262905.1 Nocardioidaceae bacterium | reverse complement strand
GATGCCCTGGGCCGTCTCGGGTCGCAGGTAGTGCAGGTTCTCGGCGGACTCGACCGGTCCCAGGTAGGTCTTGAGCAGGCCGTGGAACATCCGCGGCTCGGTCCACGCACCCTTGGTTCCGCAATGGGGACAGGCGATCTGCGCCATGTCGACGTCGTCGGGGTCCATGTCACGACGCGCGCCGTATTCCTCGCGCAGGTGGTCCTCGCGGAACCGCTTGTGGCACGACTGACACTCGACCAGCGGGTCGACGAACTGGTCGATGTGACCCGACGCCTCCCACACCTTGGTCGGCAGGATCACCGAGGAGTCGAGGCCGACGACGTCGTCACGGCCCTGCACCATGGTCTTCCACCACTGGCGCTTGACGTTGTCCTTCAACTCGACACCGAGCGGACCGTAGTCCCACGCCGATCTGGTGCCTCCGTAGATCTCGCCGCAGGGGAACACGAATCCGCGGCGCTTGCAGAGACTGACGACAGTGTCGACGGAATCGGCGGGCATGGCATCATCTCCATCCGGCTGGGTGTCGGCGGGACTGGGCCAGCCTGTTTCGGTGGCCCCCAGAACTATCAGGTTACCTCCCGTGGGCAACGCGATATCCAGCGGCCGTGGCTGAGCGCCGTTCGGCGTACGCACTCGTGCAAGACCTGGGGCGGCTGTGACGCCTGCGACGACGCGGCGTGGGACGATGCCGTGGTGCCGACGCAACCCACCCGCAATCAGCTGCTCCTGGCCCGATTGCATTCGCTCCCCCGGTTCACCGTTCCGGCCATCGTGCTGATCCTGACCCTGGTCGGGCTGATGGCACCGCCGGTGATCGGCGTTCCCTGCTTGCTGATTCTCGTGCTGTTCCTCGGTTGGCTGGCTTCGTTCGCCTGGCGGAGTCTCGACACCAACGGCCGGCTGATCCGCGCCCTTGCCCTCGGCCTGCTGGTCGGAGCCGCCATCGCCCGGGCGACCGGCGCCCTCGCCTGACTCAGGATTGGGGCCGCGACACCCCTCGTGCGGAGTTGACAACGATTCTCAACAAGATGAGAATCGTTGTCATGTGGATCAAGCCTTCGGCCGTGCTCGGCGCGTTCGCGTGCATGCTTGTCCTTGCCGCATGCTCGAATGACGACCCATCCGACGGCCGCCCGCTCGTGATCGCGTCGTTCTACCCGTTCGCGTTCGTGGCCGAGCAGGTCGGAGGCGACACCGTCCAGGTCGACAACCTCACTCCCCCGGGAGCCGAGCCGCACGACTTGGAACTGTCGCCGCAGCAGGTCGCCGATCTCACCAACGCATCGCTGGTGATCTTCGAGAACGGCTTCCAGCCCGCGGTCGACGACGGTGTCGACCAGGCCAACCTGTCCGACCAGGCCAAGCTCGACGTCGCGGACGTGGTGAACACCATGGATGCGACCGGCTCCGACGAGGGCGAGTTCGATCCGCACGTCTGGCTCGATCCGGTGATGATGCAGCAGATCACGCAGGCGACCGCACAGCGTCTCAGCGAGATCGACCCGGCACACAAGCAGCAGTACGAGCGCAATGCCGACCGACTCGAGCGCCAGCTTCGTGATCTCGACACGGCATACCGGGAAGGCCTCGCCGACTGTCAGCGGCGCACGATCGTCACCAGCCACGACGCGTTCGGCTACCTGGCCCGGCGTTACAACCTCGAGCAGATTCCCATCTCCGGCATCGATCCGCATGCCGAGCCGTCGCCGGCCGAGCAGGCGCACATCACCGACCTGGTCGAGCAGGAGGGCATCACCACGATCTTCACTGAGACACTGGTCAGCGACGCCGTCGCCGAATCGATCGCCAACGAGACCGGCGCGTCCGTCGCGACCCTGGACCCGATCGAAGGGCTGAGCGATGCGACCTCTCACGAGAACTACTTCGACCTGATGCGGTCCAACCTCGAAGCCATCCAGAAGGCGAACGGCTGCGCATGACTCCGCCAGCCGTCGCCGTCGAGGACGTCAGCGTCGTACTGTCCGGCCGGCCGATCGTGCGCCGGGTCGGCTTGCGAGTACGACCGGGCGAGTTCGTGACGCTGCTCGGCGCCAACGGCTCCGGGAAGTCCACCCTCGTACGGTCGATCGTCGGCCTGCTCTCGCCGGCGTCGGGATCGATCGAGCTCTTCGGCACGCCACTCCAGCAGTTCCACGACTGGCGCCGGGTGGGCTACGTGCCGCAGCGTTCGACCGCGCAGTCCGGCGTGCCGGCCACGGTCTTCGAGGTCGTCACGACCGGCCGGCTCTCGCGGCATCGCTTCCTCGGCTGGCCGACCCGGGCCGATCGGCAGGCGGTCCGCGAGGCCCTCGAGATCGTCCGGCTCGCCGATCGCGGTCGCGACTCGGTCGCCCAGCTGTCCGGCGGCCAACAGCAGCGCGTCATGATCGCGAGAGCACTGGCATCGCATCCGGACCTGCTGGTGCTCGACGAGCCGACCGCCGGAGTCGACCAGGCCAGTCAGAACGTCCTCGCCGAGGTCTTCTCCGATCTCAGCGCGCGTGGCACCACGATCCTGCTCGTCGCCCACGAGCTCGGCCCGCTGGCGCCTCTCGTCGACCGCACGATCGTGTTGCGCGACGGGCGGGTCGTCTTCGAAGGCGATGCGACCCGGGCCGTACTCGACCTCGGGCTCGGCGAGCACCACTTGCACGAGGGACCGGCGCCGCCCGGCGTACCCCTGGCCGACGACGCGATCTGGGGGCAGGGCCGTGCTTGACCTGTGGCAGTACGAGTTCATGCGGTACGCGCTGATCGCGGCCGTCTGTACCGGGCTCGCGGCGCCGGCGATCGGCACGTACCTCGTGCAGCGCCGGCTGGCTCTGCTCGGCGACGGCATCGGCCACGTCGCACTGACCGGTGTCGCGGTCGGCCTGCTCACCGGATGGGCGCCGCTGAACACTGCAGTCGTCCTCGCAGCCGCCGGCGCGATCGCGATCGAGCTGCTGCGGTCCTACGGCAAAACCAGCGGTGACGTGGCATTGGCGCTGCTGTTCTACGGCGGGATCGCCGGCGGCGTCCTACTGACCGCCGAGGCCGGGCAGTCCGCCGCGACCCTCAACACCTACCTGTTCGGCTCGATCACGACGCTCGAGCCGGGCGATCTGCGCGACATCATCATCCTCTCGTTCGTCGTGCTGGTCATCGCGATCGGCCTGTCGCCGCAGCTGTTCGCCATCTGTCAGGACGAGGAGCAGTCGCGGGTCTCCGGACTGCCGGCCCGGGCGTACGGGGTGCTCATCGCCGCGCTGGCCGCGATCACCGTCACGGTGTCGATGCGTACCGTCGGGCTGCTGCTGGCCAGTGCCCTGATGGTGGTGCCGGTCGCGACCGCCCAGCAGTTCAGCCGCAGCTTCAAAGCCACCTTCGTGCTCGCGATGGGCATCGGGGTGGTCGCGTCGGTCGCCGGCGTCGCCGTCAGCTTCGAGGCGAACACTCCGTCGGGCCCGACGATCGTGCTGCTCGCCCTCGCCGGGTTCGTGCTCGCAGCGCCGGTGGGAGCGGTGCTCGCCTGGCGGCGGGCGAAGCTGGCGCCGTTCGACCAGGCGGCGCGATCGCCCGACCATGACCTTGCGGAGGAGCACCCACACGAGCACGGCCCCGGCTGCGGCCATCCGGCTGTGCCCCACGGCGACCATGTCGACTACGTGCACGGAGGACATCGCCATGCGCCCCACGGACCGCACTATGACGAGCACTAGCCGCCTGGCCGTCCGCGCGACCCGGCAGCGCCGCGCGGTGAGCGAAACCCTTGCGGAGCTGGACGACTTCCACAGTGCCCAGCAGATCCACGACATCCTGACCGAGCGCGGCGAGCGGGTCGGCCTGTCGACCGTCTACCGCACCCTGCAGGCACTGGCCGACGCCGAGGAGATCGACGTCCTGCGGTCCGACGACGGCGAGGCGCTCTATCGCCGGTGCAGCTCGGGTCACCATCACCATCTGGTCTGCCGGACCTGCGGCCGTACCGTCGAGGTCGAGGGACCGACGGTCGAGCGATGGGCCGACCGCGTCGCGGCCGAGCACGACTTCGCCGAGGTCTCCCACACGCTGGAGATCTTCGGCGTCTGCTCCGACTGCCGCTGAGCCCGGCCCGTCAGGCCGTGCCGTAGCGGCGGCTGCGCTTGGCGTACTCCTCGATCGCGGTCCACAGGGCTCGCCGGTCCACATCGGGCCAGGCGATGTCGGAGAACACCAGCTCCGCGTACGCCGCCTGCCAGAGCATGAAGTTGCTGATCCGCATCTCCCCCGACGTACGCCAGAACAGATCCACGTCGGGCAGGTCGGGTTCGTCGAGGTAGTGCCGGAACGTTCGCTGGTCGACGCGGTTCGGGTCGAGTTTGCCGGCCGCCGCGTCGCGGGCCAGTGCCGCTGCGGCGTCGGCCAGCTCGGCCCGGCCGCCGTAGTTGACGCACATGGTGAGGGTGAGCCGGTCGTTGTGCCGGGTCATCTCCTCGGCGATCTCGAGCTCCTTGATCACACTGCGCCACAACCGGGGACGGCGACCGGCCCACCGGACTCGCACACCGAGCGCGTGCATGTCGTCGCGCCGCCGCCGGATCACGTCGCGGTTGAAGCCCATCAGGAAGCGGACCTCCTCCGGCGAGCGCTTCCAGTTCTCGGTCGAGAAGGCGTACGCCGACACGTGCGTCACGCCGATCTCGATCGCGCCCTCGACGACGTCGAACAGCGCCGCCTCACCGGCCTCGTGTCCGGCGGTCCTGGGCAGCCCGCGCTGCCGGGCCCATCGGCCGTTGCCGTCCATGACGATCGCGACGTGCCCCGGCACGTGGGAGCGCGGGATCGACGGCGGTCGGGCACCGGACGGATGCGGCGACGGATCGCGGTAGGTACGTCTGGCCACGAGACGATCCTGTCAGCGGTCGACGTACGACAGCGAACGCAGTCCGTGTTCGAGGTGCCAGGCGAGGTACGCCGCGACCAGTCCGCTCGCCTCGCGCCGGCTGCGATCGTCGCTCGCGGTCGCCACGGTCCAGTCGCCGCTGAGCAGGGCGGCCAGCAACTCCACCGTCGACGCGGCCGGAGTCGCGGACCCGGGCAGCCGGCAGTTGGCGCAAAGGATCCCGCCGGCACTGGGGTTGAACGACCGATGCGGTCCGGCCTCACCGCAGCGAGCGCAGTCGGAGAAGGACGGGGCGTACCCGGCGACGGCGAGCGACCGCAGCAGGAACGAGTCGAGGATCAGCCGCGGATCGCGATCGCCCTCGGCCAGCGCGCGCAAGGCGCCGACGAGCAGCAGGTACTGCTGGACCGACGGATGCCCCTCCTCGGTGCTGAGTCGCTCCGTCGTCTCGAGCATCGCGGTGCCGGCCGTGTAGGTCGGGTAGTCGGCGCTGATCGGCGCACCGTAGGGACCGAGGGTCTCGGCCTGGGTGACGATGTCGAGCGAGCGACCCTCGGCGAACTGGCAGTCGACGTGCATGAACGGCTCGAGCCGGGCTCCGAAGCGGGAGCTGGTGCGGCGTACTCCCTTCGCGACCGCACGGACCTTGCCGTGCTGGCGCGTCAGCAGCGTGACGATGCGGTCGGCCTCGCCGAGCTTCTGAGTACGCAGGACGACGCCCTCGTCGCGATAGAGAGCCACGGGATCATTGTCGCTCGCCGGCCCGACTGCCCGGGCGCCGAATCGCTGAATCGTGTCGGACGTCTCGACTAGGGTCCGTCGGCGTGCCGAGCCGCTCGCCGATGCGCAACCGCGTCACCCCGCTTGGCGACATCGTCGCCGTGCCGCTGCGTGGCGCCTGGCTCGGCAACCGCGGCATCCTGCACGAGGGCACCGACGTCGTCCGGTTCCATCGCAGCGCGCTGTGGATCATCTGCACGCTGACGCATAAGGACTGGCAGCTGCCGCAGTGGCAGCCGCATCACTTCACGGTGCTGTTCTTCCACGACGAGGCGGTCGCGATGGCGGCCGGGCATCGCCCGTGCGCACTATGTCGACGGGCCGACTACAACGCCTATCGCGCGGCCTGGGTCGACGCACTCGGCGGGCCGGTGCCGAAGGCGTGGCAGATGGACCGACGGCTGCATGGCGAGCGGATCTTTCGCGGCACGCATCGGCGGCGGTTCCATCCGGTGCCGTGGCAGTCGGTGCCGTCAGGCGCCTTCGTACGCCGGGACGGCGAGCCCTATCTCGTACTCGACGACGCCGTTGTGCACTGGTCGACGCAGGGCTACGGCCGTCGTCGCCCGCGACCACGGTCCGGTGACGTCGAGCTGATCACGCCACCTGCGACGGCGGCCGCGCTGCGAGCCGGCTATCGGCCGCAGGTCGACCCGTCGGCGACGGCTAGCTGACGCGTCAGGCGTCCAGCGCGCGACCCAGCCCGCCCGCTCCCCAACAGGCGTCGAGAAAGGCGAGCGTCTCAGCGTTCAGCCGATCCGGACGGCGTCGCCACTCGAGGACCGACCTGGCCTGGACGAAGCGGCAGTTGACGAGCTCGTCGGCGAGCATGGCGGCGTCGGCGGCCGGGTGGATCGGGTCGCGCGGATGGCCGATGACCAGCGCTGGCACCTCGATCGTGATCCGCTCGTGGTGCGGCGGCGCCACCCGGCCGTAGAAGATGCCGTGGATCGCGGCTGCCATCGGCCCCGGCTCCTGGCTGAACGTGTCCAGCGCGATGCCGGACCAGAACGGCACCACGCGGCGCGGCACCGCCTGGGCGAGCCATCGCACTGCGTCCACGACGATCGGTGCCGTCCGGGCCACGAACAGCAGCGGGGCGAACGCGACGATCCCGGCCTCGACGGCGTTGTCCAGCACCGGCATCTCGATCAGCATGCCCCGCACCCGATGCGGTGCGTGCGCCGCGACCTCGAGCGTGGTGTTGGCGCCGAGCGAGGTGCCGCCGACCACGGCCTCCCGTACGCCGAGCTGATCCAGCAGCGCGATCACTTGCTGGCCGAAGGACCACATCGAGTAGACGGCGGGGTCGGTCGGCTTGTCGGAGCGGCCGTGACCGAGCAGATCGAGCGTGTAGACGTGATAGCCCTCGCCGGCCAGTACGCGGGCCAGCGGCTCATGCATCCGGCGCGGCATGAGCTGGCCGTGGAGCAGGACGACGACCTGGTCGCCGGAGCCGTACTCGGTGTATTCGAGCCGATAGCCGTCGTAGTCGATCTCCCCGATGCGTTCCGCCACGAGCGTCGTCATGCGTGCCCTCCCAAGCTCCCCAGACCTAACCCGGCCACTGGCACAAATTAGACACCATGCCACCCCCAACGAACGAGCCGTTGATCGGTCACTCGTGGCGTGCTCATCAGCCACTCGTGGCGCGATGATCGGTCACTCGTGGTGCGGTCATCAGCCACTCGTGAGAGCATCCGGCCGTGACGGATCCGACGCTGCTCGCCAGGCTCGAGAACTACTACGACACGGTTCCGCGGGCGACGGCCGACGGCGAGGTGGTCGGCCCGTTCACGCTCTTCGTCGCCCGCGAGGGCTGGCCCTACTACGCCCGTCCTACCCTCGGGTCGGACGCCGAGTTCACCGTCGACGACGTACGGGAAGTGCTCGCTCGACAGCAACAACTCGGCGTACCGCAGCATCTGGAGTGGGTCGACGAGATCACGCCGACACTGCTGCCTGCGACGGAGGCGGCGGGCATCCCGGTCGCGAAATGTGCGCTCATGGTGCTCAGCGGCGAACCGGTCCAGCCGCGACTCGACGGCGTGTCACTCCGCCTGATGCGGCCGGACGACGACGCATTCGGATCGGCCCGGGCCGCCGTCGACGCCGGATTCGGCGAGCGCGACACGTTGACCTCCGAACCGGTCGTCGAGGCGATCGCGGCCCAGGTGCAGTTGGGCCGGATGCGGGTGGCTGGCGCCTTCGACCCCGGTGGTCGGGCGATCGGCGGTGGCAGCCATGCGCCACGCGGCGACGTCACCGAGGTGACCGGCATCGGCGTGATCCCGGCCTGGCGCCGTCGGGGCATCGGTGCCGCGCTCGCGGGTCTGCTCGCCCGTGACGCGAGGGAACTCGGCGTGGCGACGGTGTTCCTGTCGGCCGCGTCGGAGTCGGTCGCCCGGGTGTACGAGCGGGTGGGCTTCGTCCGGGTCGGGACGGCCTGCATCGCGGAGTACGGCAAGTGACTCCCACACCCGCCACGAGTGGCTGATGACCGCGCCACGAGTGACCGATGAACGGTGGTAGGAACGGAGTCATGGACTTGTGCCGATTCGTCCCGCCGTACCTGCTGAGCAGGCTGGCCGAGCTCCACGACGACGAAACCGCCCAGCGCGTCGGACACGCAACACTCGCGATCGACCGGACGACCCGGGGCCGGCGTCGTGAGACCCCGACATCTCCGTTGGAGCACCCGAGCCCGCATCGCCAGGCCCGCTGGGCGATCCACTCGGCGGCCGACGGCACCGACCTCCCCGGCGCGCTCGTCCGCCCCGACGGGAAGGCGCCGATCGGTGAGTCGGCGGCCGACGAGGCGTACGCCGGTGCCGAGGCCGCATGGCGGCTGTTCGCTGAGATCTTCGAGTACCCCGGCGTCGATGGTCAGGGCAGTCCGGTGATCGCGACCGTGCACTACGGCAGCGACTACGCCAACGCCTTCTGGGACGGGCGGCAGCTCGTCCTCGGCTC
>DATFRX010000489.1:0-3541 GCA_035262905.1 Nocardioidaceae bacterium | reverse complement strand
GCCACGGTCCTGGTCGTTGAATGTCATCGGTTCGTCTCGCTGATGTTGCCCGGCATCACAGGCGAGAACTCTACCCCATACTTGAGAGGATATTATCAGATCTGATCTGTGACTCCCGTCACCGGGGGTTTGCTGTACGATCCGAGGTATGGCCCGCCAGTCAGACCTCTCGCCGGAAGCCACCGACAGCATGATCAGTGCCGCTGTCCGCGCCCTCGCCGCGGGACGGAGCATCAAACACGCCAAGGTCGCCGAGGCCATCAAGATGGCGCAGTCCACCTTCGAACGCCGCCTCTCCCACGGCGGCTGGACCGCCACCGAAGTCGCCTCCCTCTCCGTCTATTTCAAGGCCGCCCCGGAGACCCTCATGACCGGACTCGACGGCCGCCTCGCCCCACCCGACTAACCCCACGGTGCGCCGCGCACGCCTCCCGGTGCCGGTGTCGTGCGGACCGCGCAGGTCGGATCTGTGGCGGTACAAGGACTTCTCGCCTAGCCGACCTTCGCTTCACCGGGGGCGCCAAGACCAAACTGCGGGAGCCCGGTGCGACGTTGACGCCGCCAGGATTCAGCCGCCCGTGACGGCGCTGCCGAGGTTGCGGAGCTTGGCGGCGAACGTGCGGTCCTCGGGCCGGGTCTCGATGTCGGCCGGCCGCCAGATTCCCGGACGCCAGTCGTCGATCACGGTCTTCCACAACTGCATGGTTCGGTGGACGTCTCGCAGCTCGTTCTCGCCCTCGAGAGCCACCCTCCAGTTTGCGTATGTCTCGGCCAGCCATGGCGCTCCACCCGGGAAGCGTTCAGGTCCGAATCCAGCCTGGCTGCTACCAGCGCGGGCCAGGTGCGTCGCTCGCCAGAACCTCTCAACCGCCGCCGCCTCCGCTGTGGACAGGGCTCTCGGGGGCTCTACTGAGGAACCACTGAGGAACGTGGAGGGGGCGATACGCGTACGCGTAGGTCAGACCGTGGGCAGCGGACGAGCCGGCCTGTAGGCCGGATTCTGTGCGGCGCGTGTCCTGCGCCCGGCGGCCATCCATCTCCGGGGCAACGTTGCCGGTGCCCTCTTGCGGCCTACCCGCGGACTCGGGCGAGCAACCCTCTGACGTCCGCGCGGCACGGCGTGCCGTGCCTTCTTGACCTTGCTCCGAGTGGGGTTTACCCAGCCGCTCCAGTCGCCCGGAGCGCTGGTGGTCTCTTACACCACCGTTTCACCCTTGCCCGCACCCGGCGTTGCCGGGCCGTTGGCGGTCTGTCTCTGTGGCACTGTCCCGCGAGTCACCTCGGGTGGGTGTTGCCCACCACTCTGCTCTGTGGAGTCCGGACCTTCCTCGGCGAACAGCGCGTGCTGTCCGACGCGGCCGCCCGGCCGGCTCGTCCACCTTCAGGGTAGCGGCAGCGAGGCAGTACGACTCAGGCGATCAGGCCGTACTCGATGGCGGTCGCACCCATGTCGACGGTCGCGCCGTCCATCAGCGAGACGACGCCGATGACGGCGGCCATGGTGGCGAGGGCGAACAGGATGGCGAGAAGACTGAAACGTAGACGGCCGGTGCCCGACATGGCGACCTCCAGGCGATGGTGATGATGTCTCGCCGGAGGTTCGGTGCCGTCGGCCGATCGGATGGCCGTCAGGACGCCACGTACGAGAAGAGCTTGAGCGCCGAGACGCCGTCCTGCCACCAGGCGACGATCGACATCGAGGCCGGTGCGATGTGGAGGTGGTGGATGACGTCCATCGGCGACTGCAACGTCTCGCGGATGATCATCTTCATCGGCGTGACGTGGCTGACGACCACGACGGTCTCGCCGGGGTACTTGTCGAGCAGCCGATGCAGCGCGCCGCCGGCCCGGACTGCCACGTTGTCGATCGACTCGCCCCCGGGCGGTGCGACCGCGGTGGAGCCGATCCAGGCCTCGAACTCGTTGGGCCACCGCTCCGAGACCTCGGGATAGGTACGGCCGTCCCACTCGCCGAAGTCGGCCTCGGCCAGGTCGTCGTCGACCTCGACGGACAGGCCGAGGCGCTCGGCCACGATCCCGGCGGTCTGCTGGCATCGCCGCAGCGGCGACGAGTGGACCGCGACGATCGTGTCGCTCAGCTGCGCGTCGATGCCGTACGAACTCCACTGCCGCAGCCACTCGCCGGCCCGAGCCGCTTGGGCCTCGCCCTCGTCGTTGAGCGGAGGATTCGATCCCCCGGAGCCGCTGAACATCTTGCCGAGCGTGTGCGCGGTGACGCCGTGCCGCAACAGGATCAGCGTCGTCGGCGTCCCTGCGTCGGGCGGCCGCCAGCCGACCAGTGGCTGGCCCACCGGCCTCGACTCGGTCGCCGGACTACCACCGTCGCCGCCAGAGCCGACCGTGTCGATCCGCGAGCCGGGACCTTCGTCGAGACAGCGGTTGAGCAACGCATCAGCAGCGGTGTTCTCGGCGCGCGGCACCCAGGTCCACGCGACCTCGGCCGGCGCCAGGGAGCGCGCCTGCAACGCGAGCGGCCGGATTCCGGCGTGCTTGATCTTCCAGCGGCCGGCCATCTGCTCCACGACGAGTTTGGAGTCCATCCGTACCTCCACCGCCGCGCCCGGCGTGTGCTCTCGCACCAACTCGAGACCGGCGATCAGGCCGCGATACTCAGCGACGTTGTTGGTCGCCTCGCCGATGTGCTCGGCCCGCTCGGCCAGCACCTCGCCGGTGTCGGCGTCGCGGATCAGCGAGCCGTACGCAGCGGGGCCTGGATTGCCTCGCGAGCCGCCGTCAGCCTCGACGATGACTCGGCTCGCCGCCATCAGATGCCTGACTCGGCAATGCGTACGAGGATCCGGTTGCATTCGGGGCAGCGCTGCACCTCGTCCTCGGGCGCGGACCGGATCTCGGCCAGGTCGGCCTCGGTGAGCTCCAACCGGCAGCCCTCGCAGCGCCGACGTCGCAACGCGGCGGCACCGACGCCGCCGAGCTGGGCCCGCATCCGCTCGTAGACCGCCATCAGCTGGTCAGGGATGTCGACCACCAGACGTTCGCGTTCGCCGGTGGCCTCGGCGGCCGACGCATCGAGCTCGTTGACCGCCTCGTCGCGCGCCGCTGTGACGGACTGGACCTTGCCGCCAAGCTCGTCGGCCTCGGTCGCGATGCCGCCCAGCTCGGACTGCAGCGACTCGAGCTGCTCCATGACCTCCAGCTCGGCGTCCTCGAGTACGCCGATCCGGCGATCGAGCGCCACGATCTCGCTCTGCAGCTGTTCCAGCTCTCGCGGCGACGACACCTGTCCTGCGTCGAGTCGCTGCTGATCGCGTACTCGCCGGGCCTTCACCTGCTCGACGTCGGCGTCGGCCTTCTTCTGATCCCGGGTGAGGTCGGCGATCTGGGTGTCGAGCTCCACCCGCCGGCTCCCCAGCGCGGACTGCCGCTCCTCGAGCTCAGCCAGCTCGGCATGCTGCGGCAGGTTCTTCTTGCGATGGGCCAGTTGCTGGAGCGTGCTGTCGACGGTCTGCACATCGAGCAGGGTCCGGACGGCGCTCGGTTCGGCTTTCAGCGGGGGGCTCCT
>DATFRX010000488.1:0-3845 GCA_035262905.1 Nocardioidaceae bacterium | reverse complement strand
TCGAGGCGGTCACGCCGACCCGTGACCGCCTGGCTAGCCGCCCGACACGGCGCGGCGCAGTCGGCGCAGGCCCTCGTCGATCCTCGACTCCGGGATGCCGCCGAAGCCGATCACGAGTCCGGCCGGGCCGCCTTCGGAGTGGGCGAACGCCCTCAGCGACTGGACAGCGACGTCGAGCTCCGCTGCCCGAACGATCCACCCCTCCACCCGGTCGGCGTCGGCGGACCGCGCCACGGCAGCCAGATGCAGGCCCGCGACCGTCGGGATCCGGCGCAGCCACGGCTCGAGGTCGGAGTCGAGTGCGGCCGCGATCCGATCCCGGCGCTCCTGGTAGACCCGGCGGGTCCGTCGGATGTGCTGACTGAGATGACCGTCGTCGATGAACCGCGCGAGCGCAGTCTGTGAGGGCAGCGGGCTGTGCCAGTCGGCGACGAACTTCGCCCGGCGGAAGGTCGGCGCCAGCGGGCTCGGAACGACGCAGTAGCCCAGTCGAAGGATCGGCAGCATCGACTTGGAGAACGAGCCGACGTAGACTACCCGGCCCGTACCGTCCAGGGCTTGCAGCGGATCGACCGGCCGGCCGGCGTATCGGAAGTCGGAGTCGTAGTCGTCCTCGAGGATGGCGGCGCCGGCTCGCCCGGCCCAGTCCAGCAGCGCCAGTCGGCGCGGGAGCGACATGACGACCCCGAGCGGGAATTGGTGGGCCGGGCTCACGTAGACCAGGCGAGCACGCTCCGGCAGCGCGTCGACCACGATCCCGTCCTCGTCGATCGGGACATCGACGACGGTGGCCCGGGCCGCCTCGAACACCCGGCGTACGGGCAGATAGCCGGGATCCTCCATCGCGACGACGTCGCCGGGCTCGACGAGCACCTGGCAGGCCACCGTCGCGGCCTGTTGCACCCCGCTGGTCACGACGACGTCGTCGGGCTCGACCCGGACCCCGCGAGACACCGCCAGGTGGCGGGCGATGGCCTGCCGGAGCGCCGGATCCCCTGCCGGCTCGGCGTAGACCGTGCTGCCGAGACGCGACTCCCGCAACGCGGCACTGACCTCCCGCCGCCAGGTCGGGAACGGGAACCTCGACACGTCGGGTATGCCGGGCCGGAAGTCGTAGGCGGCCTCCCCGAGGGTGAGCTGCGGCACCGACTCCGGCTGGCGCTGCCACACCGACGCCACCTGCAACGGTGAGGCGCGCGTAGGCCTGACCTGCGGCTCGATCCGGACGTCGGCGCTGACGAAGGTGCCGACCCCGGTCCGGCCGACCAGGAAGCCCTCGCCGGTCAGGTGGTCGAACGCCGCGGCGACCGTGTTGCGCGAGACGCCGACCGACACGGCCAGCGTCCGGGTAGGCGGCAGCTGATCGCCCGGGCGCAACCGGCCGTCCAGGATGGCGTCCCGGATCTGGTCGTAGATCTGCCGTGACAGCGGCCCGCGATCGGGGTCGAGCGCGAGGTGGACGTCCACTCGCCGGAGTGTAAGAGCCAACGGTGCCTCGGCCTGTCGCGTGACGAAGTGCGGGCCTGGTGCGTCAGTATCAACAAGCAGAGCATTTATGCATAAATCTGACACTGAGCTGGATGTGTTCTGGAGCGGCGCCGCTCCCCCCGGAAACTCGCCTAGCCCGTGCGGTCGACCGGTTCGCGGGCGTCGCGGGAGTCGCCGGCACCGGCCCGAAGGCGCGCGATCCGAGTGCGTTGCGCAGCCATGCGCTGCACGTCGCGGTACCGCTGGTCGAGCACGCTGGCCAAGGCGTCGACGGCGGACTGGAGCAGCTCGTCGTCGGTGACGGTCAGGTCGACCTGGGCGGCCGGCTGACTCGGCAGCAGGTCGCTCAGGTCCCCGACGATGTCGTACGCGGCGGCCGACAACTGCCCGACCATTGCCTCGCTCTTGTCGCGGCACCAGCCGTCGTACTCCGTCGGCAACACCGGACGGCGACCGCCCTGGGGCGCTAGCACCTGCCGCGCGAAGTAAGCCTTGGCGATCCGGCTGTGTCCCGCGCGCGAGTGTGGCAGCCGGTCGCCGAGGGCGATGTTGACCCGCCGCAGCAACTCGGCCTGGACGAGTCCGAGCGACTCGTTGGGCCGCGAGACATCTCGCTCCAGGCGATTTGGATCGATGCCCACGACTCCGCAGAACCGCTGCAACAACAGGTCGGGATCGGACGCTGGCGGTGGCACGGTGACGATGTGCACGCGATCGGGAGCGAGGTCGCCGCGCCAGCGTTCGGCGATGGCGCCCGGGTCCTGGCGGTCCCAGAAGTACGCGGTCTCGCGATCGTCGTCGACCACAGCGGTGAGGAACCGGTCGTACGTCACGACCGATCGCTGCTGGATCTGCTGCTGCCAGGCGGCAGGGAGCTGGCGCTGCAGATCTCGCACCGTGAGGATCACATGGAGCTCGAAGTCGGCCAGCAGCTCTCGGAGCCGGGCGGCCTGGTCGGCGGTGGCCGGCGCGAGGAGCTCGTGCGAGATGAGCACCAGCGGAGCCGTGGAGTTGTCGAGGTCATCGACCAGCCGGCTCAAGACGTTGTGCGCCTCCGGCGAGTCGAGGTCCGGATCGAGCTCCTCTCGGACCGCGAGGGTGATGAAGAAGTGGTCGTTGAGATGCCGCAGCGGCAGATGTACGCCGGCCTCGGCCAGCGCCTCGCGCGACGCCCACAGGGTGTCCTGGAGGTAGGTCGTGCCCGTCTTGGGGCAGCCCACATGGAGGAAGAGCTGCCGAGCGGTGCTCATCGAGACCCACCGCACCGGTCGTGCAGAATGTGGAAACCAGACGAGCTCACGCACTCACAGTAGTGGCTGGTTCCGTACGGCACCGGGCCGCCGAATCGGGCCGTGGGAGCATGAGCATTCGGCCGCTTGCAAGTTCTCGAACGGAGTGACGTCGCGTTGGCGCACCGGGTCTTCGTCCACATCGGGGCACCCAAGTCAGGGACGACCTACTTGCAGTCGGTGCTGTGGAACAACCGTGCCCGGCTGGCCGAGAGCGGGCTGTTGATGCCGGGCGAGCGGATCTTCGACCATGAGCTGGCTGTGACCGCGGCCCGCCATCCCGAGCCGCGCAACCCGCACCAGCGGCGGGCCGGCGCGACCTGGCGTCGGCTGCGTGACGCGATCGCCGAGTTCGACGGCGAGGCTGTGCTGAGCAACGAGTGGTTCGTGTGGCTGACCCGGCCACAGGCGCAGCGGTTCCTCGACGAGTTGGCTCCGGCCGAGGTGCACGTGGTGTTCACGGCACGCTCGTTCGTCCATCAACTGCCGGCCGCGTGGCAGGAGCGACTCAAGCTCGGCGTCGCGCACTCGTTCGACGAGTTCCTCGCGACCCTGGATCAGGACGACGACCGGTGGACCTGGGCCGCGCTCGATCCGGCGATCGCGCTGCCCCGATGGGTCGACCCGCTGCCGCCGGAGCAGATCCACGTGATCACAGTGCCACCGCACGGCCAGGACCGCGGTCTGCTGTGGCGGCGGATGGCCACGACGCTCGGCATCGACCCCGACGCCTACGACACGACCCGGACCGATCCGAACGAGTCGCTGGGTGCCGAGACCGCCCGGTTGCTGCAGAGCCTCGGCCCGACGCTGCGCTCGGCGATCGACGCCGACAACGTGAAGTGGACCGAGCAGTACCGCTGGCTTCGACGCTATGTCGGGCACCAACTGCTCGTACCCCGGGGCGGCACCCGCATCCGGGTATCGGACGCCGATCGGAGCACGCTGCACGCCAGGGCCGTCCGCACTGCCGAGTCGATCAAGTCGGCCGGCTACCACGTCGAAGGCGATCTCGAGGATCTCGTCACCGTCGACGTCCCGGCCGGCAGCCGTACGCCGGAGTCGGTC
>DATFRX010000487.1:0-2378 GCA_035262905.1 Nocardioidaceae bacterium | reverse complement strand
TTCCGGTCTCCGGCGACACGTGCGCCCAGGGACCGGCCAGCAGCCGATGCGGCACCCCGTTACGCCGGAACTGCTCGATGGTCCGGAACGAGTTGTTGCGGTAGCCATCGGCCCAGCCCGCCACGATCAGCACCGGGCACTGGATCCGGTCGTACGCCGGCGCCACCGATCCCTGGCGCCAGTACGGCCCGTCCGTGCGTTCGGTGAGCCAGGTCAGCAGCCACGGCTCGTTCGTCTCGATCCGCCGCTTCCACTCGTCACGCCAGTCCGGACCCCACAGGGCTGGCACCGGCGGCAGCGCGTTCATCGGCGTCATGTAGTGGCAGTAGTCGACCTGGTCGATGACCCGAACCGCACCGCCCCGCCAGTGGACGTCGTCGGACCAGCGGTCGTCGGTGGCATAGATCGCGACGATCGCCTTGAGGGCAGGCGGCCGCTCGCAGGCGAGCTGCAGCGAGTTGAACCCGGAGTACGACGTGCCGTACATGCCGACCGAGCCGGAGCACCAGTCCTGCTCGGCGAGCCAGGCGATCACGGCGCAGAGGTCGGTCTGCTCGCGAGCGGGGTACTCGTCGGTCGCGTCGCCGCCGGACGAGCCGGTGCCACGCAGGTCGAGCCGGCATACGGCGTACTCGAACTCGTAGCAGAGCCGGACGTACTCGTCGGCGTAGCCGCTGGTCAGGTCGTCCTTGCGGTACGGCAGCGCCTCCAGCAGACACGGCTGCGGCCCGGCCGACTCCGGTGGCAGATAGAGCGTCGCCGCGAGCTCGACACCGTCGTCCATCGGGATGCGTACCTCGCGTGTGCTCATCGGCCGTGCTCCCTCACCAGTCGGGCCACCTCGTCGGGTGGCAATCCCTCGCTGCGATTGCCGCTGCGCCCGATAACGGTGGGCGAGGCGAGCATCGAGTTGAGCACGGCCTCCTCCGCGGCGTCGACGACCGCCTCGAACATCGAGTCCAGCGCCCGGCCCGCGACGGTCGCCGGCGTGTCCCACTCGGCGCCGCGTTTCATCCGGGCACCGGTCGCGGCTCCCATGAAGATCTCGCCGCTGCCGTTGTGGGCGACCGACCCGGTCCGCGCAAGGCCGAGGCCGATCCGGCGGGCCAGCCGAGCACAGCCGGCTCCGTCGACCGCGGCATCGGTCACGACGATCCCGATGCACGACCCGGCGGGCGGTCGATCCGGCTCGGTGTCGGGCGGGAGCAGCCGGCCGACCGGCACACCGTCCACCGTCAGGCGCTCGCGTTCGCCGAAGTTCGTCTGCAGCAGCACGGCGACCGTGTGTCCCTCCGGTGTCACCCGCGACGCGGTGCCGATGCCGCCCTTGAAGCCGAGACAGCTCATGCCGGTGCCGCCGCCGACACTGCCCTCGGCCGGCGGCCCGGTCGACCCGCGCGATGCCAGTGCCTCGTTCCAGGCGCGGTCGACGTCCTCCCGTACGAGCTGCATGCGGCGGGCGTCGTTCAGGTGCGAGTCGTCGCACTCGGCCACCACCGGGATGATGAAGTCCTCGGCGACCTGCGGCTCTCGCTCGAGCATCCCCTCGCAGGCGGCGTCGTAGACCCGGCCGAGCTGCAGCGTCGAGGTGATGAAGATCGGCGTCTCCAGGCAGCCCCACTCCGACGCGGTGATGAAGCCGGTGCACTCGCCGGCCCCGTTGAGCACCGCGCCGCCGGCCGGTACGAGCGAGTGGAACGCGTCCTCGGCCACGACCAGGACCGTGACGCCGGTACGCGCCACCCCACGTCCCTCGGGCGGATCCGGCTCGTCCCGCCATACCGTCGTATGCCCGACACCCACTCCGGCGACGTCGAGCACCGAGTTCGTCGGGCCGGCCGGAAGCCTGCCGATCCTGATTCGCAAGTCAGTAGCGCGTGGCATGTGGGCATCCTGCCGTACTGCTGGCACGATGCCCAGGTGTCGACGATTCCGGTGGTGTGGTCGCCCCAGACACTGCAGCACGTGCCGGGCATGGAGATCTGGATCGGCGTCGGGACGCCGGGCACCGAGGTCCCGGAGCGGGTCGAGCTGATCCGGGACGCCCTGACCGAGTCGGGACATCCGGTGCACTCCGCCCGCGAGCACGACGACAGCGTGCTGCTCACCGTGCACGATGCGTCGCTCGTCGAGCACCTGCGGACCGTCTACACCCAGTGGGTCGAGGCCGGCTTCCTCGATGATCCGGGCCAGGACCGCGTCGTGCCGTATGTCTTCCCGACCGAGCAGATGCTGGGTCCGCTGCCACTCCATCGGGCGCGTGCCGTCCACGCCCGGGCCGGGACCTATGCCTACGACACGATGACCGTGGTCGGCCCGGGCACGTTCGAGGCCGCGAGGGCGGCGGTTGACTGTGCGCTGACTGCTGTGGATCTCAT
>DATFRX010000486.1:0-12061 GCA_035262905.1 Nocardioidaceae bacterium | reverse complement strand
GTAGAGGCCGCCGATGCCCAACTGCACCGAGCCGCCGAGGTGCTGGAGGTAGTCCTGCAGGATGGTGGCCGTGCCGTGGGCGGACTGGTGCTCGGTGCAGATCGCGGCGAAGTAGCGACCGACGACGGCGGTGACGACCGGGCCCTCCTCGGCCCGCTCGGCGGGGTAGATGCTCCACGGCAGGCTTCGAAGCAGCCGCTGCTCGGCGTCCACGGTGCCGAGGATCACCCGGTGGCTGCCGGTCGGATCGACCCCGACCATGCCTAGCCGGCGCTCAGCCTCGCCGCCGGACAGGGTGGCGCGCACGATGTCCTCGACGACCTGGCCGGACAGCTGCCGCCGGCCGGTCTGTACGGCCTGCCGGCGAGCCAGCTCCAGCCCGACCAGGCGTACGGCGTACACCAGGATGTCGAGCTCCGGAACGGTCGTACGCGAGCACAGCGCGCCGACGACGCGGTCCCGGACCCGGATCGGCAGCGCGACGACGTCGTCCGCGGCCGTGGTGACGGCGACGTCGCCGGTGCTCGTCGTCGGGTCGCTGGCCGTCCGCAGCGTCTCGAGGACGGCCGGGATCGGCCACTGGGTCGACTCCGGCACGCTGGCCAGCACGCTGCCGCGGAAGTCGATGACGGCCACGGCGGCGGCGGTCATGCCGCTCAGCTCACCAAGAAGCGCGGCCAGACCGCGGCCGCCGAGCAGCGCCTTGGCCAGCAGGTCGTGGGCCGAGAGCAGGGCACGCAGCTGGGTCAGGTGTGCCTCCGAGATCCGCTCGGCGATGAACTGCGTGATGGCGATGAACGGAGTCGCGTACGGGACCTCGAACAGCGGCAGGCGGTGCTCCTCGGCCGAACGGATGATCGCCCGGGGGACCGAGGGATGCGACAGCCCGGTGCCGAAACCGAGGCCGGCCGCGCCCACCTGCGCCAGCGACTCGACGAACTCCGTCTGCGCCGCGCCGGAGCGTTTGCGGAGGCCGGTGGTCAGGACCAGTTCGCCGCCCTGGAGGAATCGCGATGGATCGGGGAGCTCGGAGATGGTCACCCAGCGGACGTCTCGGTCCAGCCACGAATCCGGGCAGAGCACCCGCAGATCGAACGACGTCTCCTCGACGACATCGCGCACCGTGGGTGACATGCCCGGAGCATAACGGTTTGACTGTGCACGGCGCACGCTATACATATCCAGCGTCGTGCAAGTGTCCAATGCGCCCCGATTGCTCGGCCAATACAGTCACCTGCAATCGAGACGCGCCAGCGCCAGACCACGCGCCACAAGGGTGAGTCGATGACAGAGGCACCGTCACCTCCCGAACCCGCCATCCGGCTGGATGGTCTGACCAAGACCTTCGGCAAGGTCACTGCCGTCGACGGCATCGACATGACGATCGCCGAGGGCGAGTTCTTCTCGATGCTCGGACCGTCTGGCTCGGGCAAGACCACGGTGCTCCGGATGATCGCCGGCTTCGAGCAGCCGTCGGGAGGATCGGTCTGGCTCGAGGGCCGCGACGTGACGCGGCAGGCGCCGTTCGAGCGGGACGTCAACACCGTGTTCCAGGACTACGCGCTGTTCCCCCACATGTCGGTACTCGACAACGTGGCGTACGGGCTGCGGGTGCGGCGGGTGTCCCGGGCGAAGCGGCGGGCAATGGCCGACGAGGCGCTGGCCAAGGTCCGGATGCACGGTTACGGGGATCGCAAGCCGACGCAGCTGTCCGGAGGGCAGCGGCAGCGGGTCGCACTCGCCCGTGCACTCGTCGTCCAGCCCAAGGTGCTGTTGCTGGACGAGCCGCTCGGGGCGCTCGACCTGAAGCTGCGGGAGGAGATGCAGGTCGAGCTGAAGGCGTTGCAGAGACAGGTCGGGATCACGTTCATCTTCGTGACCCACGACCAGCAGGAAGCCCTCACGATGAGCGATCGGATCGCCGTCATGAACGAGGGTGCGGTCGAACAGGTGGGTAGTCCCACGGAGGTGTATGAGCAACCGGCGACGTCCTTCGTCGCAGGCTTCGTCGGGACCTCCAACCTGATCGGGGGCGACGCGGCTGAGGAGATTCTCGGTCGCTCGGGCGTCTACAGCGTGCGGCCCGAGAAGATCCACATCAGCACGGATATCGATACACCGGTGAACCCGGATGAAGATTCCGCGACGGGAGAAGTCGCCGAGGTCATCTACGCGGGGCCAGCCACGCGTTTCGTTGTCGACCTCGACGCGGGAGTGCGCCTGGTCGCCATGCAGCAGAACCTGCATGGCTCGGCCGACGATGCGCTTCGTTACCGCGACGAAAAGGTGCGTCTGACGTGGAAGAAGGAGCACTGCTTCCTCGTCAAGGACGCGATGTGACGACGAAGGATCAACGGAGGAGTGGCATGCGCACCGTACGAAGAGCGCTGGTCGCCGCCGCCGCAAGCACGGCCCTGATCGCGGCCGCCTGCGGAACGAGCAGCGACGACAGCAGCAGCTCGAGCGAGGAACCAGGCACGGGGGGATTCCAACCACCGGATCTCCAGGCGAAGACCTCGGTCGGCGAGGGCGAGGGCCAGCTGAACATCCTCGCCTGGCCCGGATACGCCGAGGACGGCTCGACCGACCCCAAGGTCGACTGGGTCACGCCGTTCGAGGAGGAGACCGGCTGCAACGTCAACGTCAAGGTGTTCGGCACCTCTGACGAGGCCGTCAGCCTGATGAAGACCGGTGAGTACGACGTCGTGTCGGCCTCGGGCGACGCGTCCCTGCGGCTGATCGCCGCCGGCGACGTGGAGCCGGTCAACACCGACCTGGTCCCCAACTACAAGGACGTGTGGCCGTTCCTCAAGGACCGGCCCTGGAACACCGTCAACGGGGTCAACTACGGCGTGCCGCACGGCTGGGGTGCCAACCTGCTGATGTGGAACACCGACGTGGTCAAGCCGGCCCCGAAGTCATGGGGCGTCGTGTTCGACGGCGGCTCGAAGTACTCCGGTGAGGTCACCGCGTACGACTCGCCGATCTACATCGCCGACGCAGCGCTGTATCTGATGAAGCACCAGCCCGACCTCGGCATCGAGGATCCGTACGCGCTCGACGACGACCAACTCGCAGCCGCGGTCGACCTGCTCAAGCAGCAGCGCCAGAACGTGGGCGAGTACTGGTCGGACTACCTCAAGGAGATCCAGGCCTTCAAGAGCGGCAGCTCGGTGGTCGGGACGACCTGGCAGGTGATCGTGAACCTGGCCGAGGCGGATGCGCCGGTGAAGGCGATCCTCCCCGAGGAGGGCTCGACCGGGTGGTCGGACACCTGGATGGTGTCGGCCAACTCCGATCACAAGAACTGCGCGTACATGTGGATGAACCACATCATCAGTCCGGAGGCCAACGCCCAGGTGGCGGAGTGGTTCGGCGAGGCGCCGGCCAACCGCAAGGCCTGCGCGCTGACGGCGAACAAGGACCACTGCGACATCTACCACGCGGGTGACGCGGCGTACGCGTCCAAGATCCACTGGTGGACGACGCCGATCGCGCAGTGCCTGGACGGGCGTACCGATGTCCAATGCACCGACTACTCGGACTGGACCCAGGCCTGGACCGAGATCAAGGGCTGACCCGCGAAGAGGAGGCGGAGCTGCGGGGCCGCCAGCGCTGGCTGGCGGCCCCTGAGCCGAGCACGATGACTGCGACGACGACGGAGCGAGAGGGAGCCGACGGCGGTGTACTGACCGCCGCGCGGCGGGGCAAGCGTTCGGTCTCGGCGTTCCTGGACCGCAATCCCCGGGTACGCCTGGGCGGACTGCTGGCAGCGCCGTTCTTCTGGCTCGGCATCGCCTATCTCGGTGCGTTGGCGGCGCTGTTCATCTCGGCGTTCTGGACGACCGACACCTTCACCGGGGACATCGTCCGGTCCTGGACGCTCGACAACTTCCGGACGCTGCTCAACGAGGACGTCTACCGGACGATCACGATCCGCACCATCTGGGTGGCGGCGCTGGTCACCGTGGCCGACGCGATCATCGCCTTCCCGATGGCGTTCTACATGGCGAAGATCGCCTCGCCCCGGGCGCAGAAGATCCTGGTCGTCGCGATCCTGATGCCGCTGTGGGCGAGCTATCTGGTCAAGGCGTACGCCTGGCGGATCATGCTCTCCGAGGGCGGCGTCATCGACTGGGCGTTCAACCCGTTCGGGATCGGCTCGCCGGGCTACGGGCTCACCGCGACGGTGCTCACCCTCGGGTACATGTGGCTGCCGTTCATGATCCTGCCGATCTACGCC
The DNA here is from genome assembly GCA_035262905.1 of Nocardioidaceae bacterium. Lineage (GTDB taxonomy): Bacteria > Actinomycetota > Actinomycetes > Propionibacteriales > Nocardioidaceae > DATFRX01. The sequence goes on along the minus strand of DATFRX010000486.1, from coordinate 7,818 downwards.
GGACTCGAGCGGCTGCCGAACTCCCTGATGGAGGCGTCGTCCGATCTCGGGGCGCGGCCGGCCCGGACGTTCCGCACCGTGGTGCTCCCGATGGCGTTCCCGGCCGTGGTCGCCGGCTCGATCTTCACCTTCTCGCTCACGCTGGGCGACTACATCGCGGTGCGGATCGTCGGCGGCACCAACCAACTGCTCGGCAACGTCGTCTACGACAACATCGGCGCCGCGAACAACCTGCCGTTCGCCGCGGCGATGGCGACCGTGCCGGTCGTGATCATGCTCATCTACCTGTGGGCGGTCCGGCGGACCGGCGCCCTGGAGAACCTGTGAGGAGGCGCCCGCGATGACACTGTCCCGCCCGACCCGGGTCGTCCTCCTGCTGGCCCTGATCGTGGGGCTGGCCGTCGTCTACATCCCGCTGCTGGTCGTCGTGGTCAACTCCTTCAACGTCGACGCCACCTTCGCCTGGCCGCCCGATCACCTGACCACCGAGTGGTGGAGCAAGGCGATCGACAACACCGGCGCCCGCGACGCGATCTGGACCAGCGTCAAGGCCGGGCTGCTGGCAACACTGGTCGCACTCATACTCGGAACGCTGGCCGCCTTCGCCCTGGCGCGGTTCCGCTTCTTCGGCCGCGATGCCGTGTCGCTGCTTGTGATCCTCCCGATCGCACTGCCGGGCATCGTCACCGGGATCGCGCTGAACAACGCGTTCCGCACCGTCATCGGCATCGAGCTCGGCTTCGTCACCTTGGTGATCGCCCATGCCACGTTCTGCATCGTCGTCGTGTTCAACAACGTCATCGCGCGACTGCGGCGGCTGGGCGGAAACTTCGAAGAGGCGTCGATGGACCTCGGGGCGGACACGTTCACGACGTTCCGGCTCGTCACGTTCCCGATGCTGCGCTCGGCCCTGCTCGCCGGCGGTCTGCTCGCCTTCGCACTGTCCTTCGACGAGATCATCGTGACCACCTTCACCGCCGGCGCGGAGATCCAGACCCTGCCGATCTGGATCTTCAACAACCTGTTCCGGCCCAACCAGGCGCCGATCGTCAACGTCGTCGGTTCGGCCCTGATCGTCCTGTCCGTGATCCCCATCTACCTGGCCCAGCGGCTGTCCGGCGAGACGTCGGGCGGCCGCCTCTGAGCCTCGGGAGGTAGCAGCTCCATGTCTGACCTGCGTGCACTTCGCAACGTCGTCGGAGGCGAGCAAGTCGACGCCGCCGACGGCAAGACGTACGAGATCGTCAACCCGGCCACCGGCGAGGCCTTCGCGACCGCGCCGATGTCGTCGCCGGAGGACGTCGACCGGGCCATGCGAGCGGCCGCCGACGCCTTCGAGGGCTGGCGGGACGCGATCCCGGCCGAGCGACAGCTCGCCCTGCTCAGGCTGGCCGACGCGATGGAGCAGCGGGCCGACGAGCTGGTCGGCCTGGAGAGCGAGAACACCGGCAAACCGGTGGCGTTGACCAAGAGCGAGGAGATCCCGCCGATGGTCGACCAGGTCCGGTTCTTCGCCGGCGCGGCCCGGGTGCTCGAGGGCCGGTCGGCGGGGGAGTACATGGCCGGCTTCACGTCGTTCATCCGGCGGGAGCCGATCGGTGTCTGCGCCCAGGTGACGCCGTGGAACTACCCGATCATGATGGCGATCTGGAAGATCGGACCGGCGCTCGCCGCCGGCAACACCGTGGTGCTGAAGCCGTCTGACACGACGCCGGTCAGCACCCTCTGGCTGGCTGAGGTCGCCGCCGAGTTCTTCCCGCCGGGTGTGCTCAACGTGGTGTGCGGCGACCGCGACACCGGCCGCGCGCTTGTGGAGCATCCGACCCCGCAGCTGGTCTCGATCACCGGATCGGTCCGGGCCGGCAAGGAGGTCGCCGCCAGTGCAGCCCTCGATCTCAAGCGCACGCATCTGGAGCTCGGCGGCAAGGCGCCGGTCGTCGTGTTCGACGACGCCGACGTGGCGGCGGCCGCCGAGGGGATCGCCGAGGCCGGCTACTTCAACGCCGGTCAGGACTGCACGGCCGCGACCCGGGTGCTCGCCGGACCCGGCATCCACGAGGACTTCGTGGCCGCACTCACCGAGCAGGCCCGCAACACCAGGACCGGTCCGCCCTCCGACGAGGACGTGCTCTACGGCCCGCTGAACAACCCGAGCCAGCTCGAGCGGGTTTCCGGCATGGTCGACCGGCTGCCGGACCATGCCGAGCTACAGACCGGAGGGCAGCGGGTCGGCGACCGCGGCTACTTCTACGCGCCCACAGTCGTCTCGGGACTCCAGCAGGACGACGAGGCCAGTCAGAACGAGATCTTCGGCCCGGTCATCACGGTGCAGCGATTCACCGACGAGGACCAGGCGCTCGAGTGGGCCAACGGTGTGGAGTACGGCCTGGCCTCCAGCGTCTGGACCAAGGACCACGGTCGCGCGATGCGGATGGCCAAGCGGCTCGACTTCGGCTGTGTCTGGATCAACACCCACATCCCGTTGGTCGCCGAGATGCCGCACGGCGGCTTCAAGCACTCGGGCCACGGCAAGGACCTGTCCATGTACGGGTTGGAGGACTACACGCGGATCAAGCACGTCATGTCGAACATCGAAGCCTGAGGCTCGTTGCATCGCGTCCGCGAGCGCGAGGCCCCTTCGGACGTCTGAGCGAGGAGGGATGCGATGAGGATCTTGTCGGTGGGCGCCGAGGGAGCAACCGCAGCGTTCTGCACCATCGCCAACCGTCGTGGGTTCTTCGACGCGATCGTCGTGGCCGACCAGGACCTGGACCGGGCCGAGCAGGCGATCAAGACCGGCGACGACCGGTTCGACGCGGTCCACCTCGAGAGCTCCGACGTCGACGGCCTGGTCGGGCTGATCGACCGACTCGGGATCACCCACGTGGTCAACACGGATCCGAACCTGGTGATGCCGGTCTTCGAGGCCGCCTTCGCGAGTGGCGTCGACTACCTCGATCTGACGATGAGCCGCTCCAGTCCGCACGTGGCCGAGCCGTACGCGAAGTCCGGAGTGAAGCTGGGCGACGAGCAGTTCGCCGTCGATGGCGCCTGGATCGACGCGGGCCGGTTGGCGCTGGTCGGCATCGGGGCGAGTCCCGGTCTGGCCGACGTGTTCGCGCGATATGCGGCCGACCATCTGTTCAGCGAGATCGCGGAGCTGAGCACCCGGTGCGCGCCGGCTGTGCTCGGCGACGGCGCGGTCGACCGCTGGCTCTCGCCGCCGGTGATCTGGGAGCTGGACCGCGGCTGGTTCACGACCGAGCCGCTGAGCGAGCCCGAGATGTTCGCGTTCCCGGCCGGCATCGGCTCGCTCACCTGCGTCAACGTGGAGCACGAGGAGGTGCTCCTGATGCCGCGCTGGGTCGATGCCCAGCGCACCACGTTCAAGTACGGCCTGGGCGGCCAACTGGTCAGCAGCCTGCAGCAGGCACGGGAGCACGGCCGGGCCGACGGCGAGCTGCGGTCGGCGGGCGATGAGGACGGGCTCGACCGGTCCTGCGTCGGCGTGCTGGTCATGGGCCTGGGCCGAGACCGGCGGCCACGCACGACGTACCTCTATCACGTCGTCGACAGCGAGTGGTCGATGCGGGAGTACGGGCACTCCTGCCTGTCCTGGCAGACCGCGGTCAACTCGGTGATCGCGCTCGAGCTGCTGGCCCGGGAGGTCTGGGCCGGCGCCGGTGTGCTCGGTCCGGAGGCCTTCGACTCGGTGCCGTTCCTCGAGCTGATCAACGAGCTCGGACCGCCCTGGCAGCTCCGGGAGCAGTGAGCCGGGACCGCCGGGCTACTGAAGCTCGTCGAGCCCGGCCCGGATGCCATCGGCCAGCTCGGCCACCTGCTGGTCGGTCATGACGAAGGCCGGCGAGATCTGGATCGCTCCGGCGCCGACCGCCCGGGTGGAGATGCCGTGCCGGCGCAGTCCCTTCGCCAGACCGAGTGCCTGGCTGCCGTCCTCCAGCTGGACCGCTGCGAGCGCGCCGGTGCCGCACCGTACCTCACTGACGGCCGGGTGTTCAGCCAACGGAGCGAGTGTGGACGCGATCGACTTCTCGAGCCGGGCGGACTCGTCGAGCAGCGACTCCCGCTCGATGACGTCGAGGTTCGCGAGCGCCACCGCGGCGGCCCCGGCGTGTCCGGAGTAGGTGTAGCCGTGCCGCCACCAGACTCCGGCGTCGGGCTGGAAGAACGGCTCGGCCAGCCGCGGTGCGACGAAGACCGCGCCCATCGGGAGGTAGCCGGAGGTCAAGCCCTTGGCGGTGGTCACCAGGTCGGGCTCGAGGTCGAATCGGCTGCTAGCGAACCAGGAGCCGCCGATCCGACCGAATCCGGTGACGACCTCGTCGGAGACGAACAGGATGTCGTGCTCGCGACACAGCTGACGCACCGCGGCGAGATAGCCGTCCGGTGGCGGGTAGACGCCGCCGGCGCCGATCACCGGCTCGCAGAAGAAGGCGGCGATCCGCTCGGGGCCGAGCCGCTCGATGGTCGCCGCGAGGTCGTCGGCGGAGTCCCACCGCACGGTCGCGGCGTCGGCCATCAGCTCGCCATGACCCTCGCGGTTGGCCGGAATCCCGGCGAGTGCCGTGCCGGCCACGTGCATCCCGTGGTAGGCCTTCTCGCGGCCTAGGACGATCACTCGGTCGGGCCGGCCGACCTGGTGCCAGTAGCGGCGAGCCAGCTTCGTGGCGGTCTCGACCGAGTCGGACCCGCCGGAGGTCAGGAAGATCTTGCTATCCGGCACCGGCGCCATCCCGGCCAGCCGGTCGGCCAGGCGGATGGTGGTGTCGACAGCGAAGTCGCCGAACGTGGAGTACGCCGCGATCGAGCGCAGTTGGGCGGCTGCGGCGTCGGCGATCTCGCTCCGGCCGTGACCGATGTTGGTGAACCACAGACCCGCCGTCGCGTCGAGGTACTGCCGTCCGGCGTCGTCCCAGACGTGGACCCCCTCGCCCCGGGTGAGCACGAACTCGCCGTCGCGTTCGACCGCTCCCATGTCGGAGAACGGATGCCACAACGCGCCCATCGGGTCTCCCTATCCGGTCGCCGTGACGGCGTCCTCGAGTACGTCGAGTGCCTCGACCAGCAGCGGCTGCGGAATCACCAGCGGCGGCAGGAAGCGCACCACGTTGCCGAACGTACCGCAGGTCAGCGTGAGGACCCCGCGGGCGTGACAGGCACTGCTGATCGCCGCGGCAGTGGCTGGTGCCGGTGTGGTCGTGCCCGGCTCGATGAGCTCCATCGCGATCATCGCGCCGCGTCCCCGGATGTCGCCGATCTCGGGGAACTTCTCGGCCAGCCCCTGCAGACGGGGCAGCACGGTCTGTTCGATCCGGACGGCGGCGTCGGCGAGGTTCTGCTCCCGCATCGTCTCGATCGCGCCGAGGGCGGCCGCGCAGGCGACCGGGTTGCCGCCGTAGGTTCCACCGAGTCCGCCGACGTGCACCGCGTCCATGATGTCGGCGCGTCCGGTCACCGCGGCGAGCGGCAGCCCGCCGGCCATGCCCTTGGCGGTCGTGACCAGGTCGGGCACGACGTCCTCGTACTCGCTCGCGAACCAGCGCCCGGTACGGCAGAAGCCGGACTGGATCTCGTCGGCGACGTAGACCACGTCGTTGTCGCGGCACCACTGCGCCAGCCTCGGCAGGAAGCCGGGTGCCGGGACGACGAATCCGCCCTCGCCCTGGATCGGCTCGACGACGACGCAGGCCAGGTGCGCCGCTCCGACCTGGCTCTCGAGCACGGCGATCGCGCGATCGGCCGCCTCCTCGCCGGTGATCGGCGCCGGCTCGCGGAACGGGTACGACATCGGCGCGCGGTAGACCTCGCCGGCGAACGGTCCGAAGCTCCGCTTGTACGGGTGGTTCTTCGCTGTCATCGCCATCGTCAGGTTCGTACGCCCGTGGTAGGCGTGGTCGAACACCGCCACGGCGTCGCGACCGGTCGCCGCGCGGGAGATCTTGACCGCGTTCTCGACCGCCTCGGCGCCGGAGTTGAACAGCGCCGACTTCTTGGGATGGTCGCCCGGCGTCAGCTCGGCGAGCAGCTCACAGACCTCCACGTAGCCCTCGTACGGCGCCACCATGAAGCAGGTGTGGGTGAAGGCCTCGACCTGGGCCTGCACGCGCCGAACGACGTTGGGCGCGGCGTTGCCGACGTTGGTGACGGCGATACCGGACGAGAGGTCGATCAGGCTGTTGCCGTCGGCGTCGACGATGACGCCGCCGCCCGCTCGTTCGACGAAGACCGGCAGCACCGTGCCGACTCCGGCAGCAACCGTAGCGTTGCGGCGCTTCATCAGCTCCTGCGAGCGCGGACCTGGGATAGCGGTGACGAGGCGGCGCTCCTGGCGCAGCTCCTCGCGAGTTTCGTTGACGGACATGTCGCCACGTTAGGTGCTCTACCCGGCCGATGGCTGTCCACGAAACGGCGTACTGCGAAGCGGCACTTGTACGCTGTGGACAAGATGAGTCCCACCGTCCGTACCCTGCTCGCCGATCGGTCGCTCGGCCTCCGGTTACTGGCGGGTGAGCGGCTCGACGTGCCGATCCGCTGGGTGGCGACGAGTGAGCTCGAGGATCCGACGCCGTTCCTGCTCGGCGGCGAGCTGCTGCTGACCACCGGCATCCCGCTCGGCCGGGGCGAGGTGGCCGCCGAAGGCTATGTGCGTCGGCTGCTCGACGTCGGGGTGGTCGGGCTGGGGTTCGGCATCGGGGTCGGGTACGACCGGGTGCCGGAGGCCCTGGTGACCAGCGCCGACCGGCACGACCTGCCGCTGCTCGAGGTGGACCGCCCGACGCCGTTCATCGCGATCAGCAAGACGGTGTCGGACCTGCTTGCCGAGGAGCACTACGCGGGCGTCACCCATGGCTTTCGCGGCCAGCAGCAGCTCACCCGGGCGGCGGTCCGCAGCGGGTCGGCGGGAGTGGCGCGCCGGCTCGCGGACCTGGTCGGCGGCTGGGTCCTGGTGCTCGATGCCACCGGCGCGGTGCGGGCGAGTCATCCGAAGGCCGCCTCCGGTCGTGCCGCCGGCCTCGCCGACCATCTCGACCAGCTCCGTGGTCATCGGCCGGCCGCCTCGTCGATCGTCGACGGCGACGAGCACGTGACAGTCGAGCCGCTCGGCACCGAGGGCAGAGTGCGCGGGTTCCTGGTCCTCGGCGTCGACCGGGCGCTGACGACGACCGACCGGGCGGTGCTCCAGGTGGCGTCGGCGCTGCTGTCGTTCGCGTTCGAAGGCGGCCGGTCCGACGCCACCGAGCGCGCGGCCCGATCGGCGGTGCTGCGGATGCTGATGTCCGGCGGCGCCATCGATTCCGACTCGCTGGCCGACCTCGGTGCGCCGGTGCTGGCCAGTGACTCACTCTGGGTGGTCCTCGCCGAAGTGCCGCCGTCCGCCCGGTCGGAGCTGTTGCTGCGATGGGAGGACGCCGCGGCCGATCGCTGGCTGGTCGCCGAGCACGACGACCGGCCCGCCGTGGTCGTCTCACAGCGGCGAGAGCTGGCCCGTGTGGAGTCGGCGGCCGGTGGGATCGACGGCGTACGTCTCGGGTGCGGCGGCGAGGTGTCGAGGGACCGGCTCGCCGACGGTGTACGGCAGGCACAGCACGCCCTCACCTCGGCCACCGCGAGCAACCGACAGGTGGTCTATTTCGACGAGCTGGCCGCGTCCGGCGCCGTCGAGCTCGCCGATCCGGCCGCGGCCACCGCATTCGCCGAAGCGATGCTGGCGCCGTTGGACGCCTATCGCGACTCCAGCGGCATCGACCTGTGCCACACCCTGCGGGTCTGGCTGGATCATCACGGCCAGTTCGATCC
>DATFRX010000485.1:0-3579 GCA_035262905.1 Nocardioidaceae bacterium | reverse complement strand
CTCACGGCGGTGTACGACCGGATCCAGCCGAGCGAGGCCGATCCGATGACCGACTTCGACGAACGCGATCTGCTCCGCGCAGCCGAACGTGCGGGCTTCACCGAGATCCATCTGGAGTTGCGGGCCGACATCGAGCCGCAGCTGCCGCCGACGACCTGGGAAGGCTTCCTCAACTCGGCGCCGAATCCACTCCTGCCTACCCATGCCGAGGCCTGGGCCGCGACGCTCAGCGCGGATGAGGCCGAGCGGTTCGCGGCTCACCTGCGACCGCTCGTCGAATCCGGGACCGGGCGGCATCGACTCGCCATTGCGCACCTGTGGGCCACCAAGCGCTAGCCAGGCGCGCCCCCTTGTCAAGTGGACAGGTCGCGCTGCCATTCGTCGAAGAACTCGACCGGTGCGAAGCCGAGCCTGCGGTTGACCGCGTTCATCGCGTCGTTGGCCGGCGATACCGACGTGTGGACCCGGCGCTTGTCGGGCAGCTCCGAGCTGAGCGACACGAGGTTCGCCGCCTTGACCGCGAGGCCGAGGCCATGGCCGCGATGCGCCGGATCGACCAGCGTCTCGTCCTGGAAGGCGTCGAGATCGTCGATGTTGACGCTGATCTCGGTGTAGCCGACCAGGTCACCCTGCGGCGACACGACCGCACTCACCAGGAACCGCTTGCCGCGCGTCGCCCAGTCGGCCTCGGTCTCCCGCAGCCGCTCAACGGTCCAGTCGGTCGGCTCCATGTCGAGCTCGCCGGTCGGCGCCTCGTCGGTGAATCGCTTCATCATCGACGCATAGCCCTCGGCCCACTCGTCCGGGCAGCGATCCAGCCAGGACACGATGCGATAGCCGTCGCGGGCCGGTACGGCGAGATCGATCGCGGCCGGCAGGTCGAGCACCTGATGCGCCTCGTGCAGCGCCCTCGCGTAGCCGTGCCGAGTCGCGAAGGCGATGCCCGGCCAGTCGTCCGCTGTGTCGGCAGGGTGGTCCACCTCGAACACCGCAACCCGGCGCCCCGCGCGACGGAGCGCCTCCTCGGTCTTGTCGAGCAACGCGCTGCCGATCCCCTGGCGCCGGTGCTCCGGATCGACCGACACCGCTCCAAAGCCCAGGTGCTGGTTGTCCGACAGCGGCATCGTCATCGAGGCGACGCCGACGATCGTCGAGCCGCGCCAGGCCGCCCACGCCTGACGGAACCGCATCGACGTCGGCCGGGTCAGCGCGTGCCGCCACGAGGTCGCACCGATGAGCGTGGCGAAGTCGCCGCGACCGTGCTTGTCGGCCCGCTCGTAGACGTCGTACGCCGCGGCGTACTCAGCGTCGTCCAGCGCGTCGAGCGGACGGATCCTGAGGTCACTCACGCGGCACGTCACCCTGCCAGGTGCCTTCGTACTCCACGGGCACGAAGCCCATCGCCTCGTTGACCGCGATCATCGGGCCGTTGGTCGCCGCGTTCCAGGTGCGGACGACCTTGCGCTCGGGGTGCTCGGCCTGGACCCAGGCGAGGTTCGCCACCTTCAGCGCCATCCCGAGGCGATGGCCGCGATGCCCCGGCAGCACCAGCGTGTCCCACTGGTAGATCAGCTCGGGATCGTGCGTCGGCACCAGAAGCTCGGTGTGGGCCACGATGCTGCCGTCGGGTGCGACCGCGACATAGACGTAGCGGGTCCGGTCCTGCGCCATGTAGGCGGCCTCGAAGTCGCGCAGCCGCTCGGCGTCCCACTTCTCCGACTCGATGTCGAGGTCGTCCCTCGGCATCTCGTCGACCATCGCGGACTTCAGCGCGCAGTACGCCTCGACGTACTCCTCGGGACAGGCGTCGATCCATCGCTCGAGCCGGTAGTCGCCGTGATGGGAGGCCGCGTCACGGGCCAGCGCATCGAGCCGCTCGACCGGCGCCGGGAGGCTCATCCGGCGCTGCACCTCGCGCTGCCGCAGGGTCAGTCCGAAGCGGGCGGCGAACGCCTCGCCGGGCATCGATGTGTCGTCGGGCTGGTCATAGGGCGGCCCCGCGACCATACAGATCCACTTGGTCCGGCCGCGCTGGCGCAGATCTACTGCGATCTGGCGGGCCAACGCGGTGCCGATGCCGCGGCGCCGGTGCTTCGGGGGCACCCAGACGCCGACGTCGGCCAGCTCGAGGTTGTCGGTCAACGGCAGCTCGAGCATGGCCACCCCGACGACATCGTCACCGTCCTGGGCGATCAGGCCGTAATGGTCGGAGTCGACCCCCTTGCGACGGAGCGGGATGACCAGCTCCTCGATCGACCAGGTGGCGGCGTGGGGGCGTTCGAAGCTGTCGGCCGCGTTATACGCGGCATGGAACGCGGCGAACTCCGCATCGTCGTACGGGTTGAGCCGCCGAATCGTGATCACGGATCGAAAGGCTACGCGGCAGCACCGACCGGCTCATCCAGATTTTCCGGCGCGCCGACCGTCTGATGGGCTAGAGCGCCAGGTGCTTGCGTACGACCCGGGCCAGCTCGTCGGCGATGCCCTGCGCCTGCGACGGCGTCGAGGCCTCGACCATGACGCGCACCAGCGGCTCGGTGCCGGACGGCCGCAGCAGCACCCGCCCAGAGTCGCCGAGGGTGGTCTCGGCGGCACGCACGGCCTCCTCGATGTCCGGGTGGCTGGCCACCTTGGTCTTGTCGACCCCGCGGACGTTGACCAGCACCTGCGGCAGCGGCGTCACCACGCTGGCGAGCTCGGTCAGGGAGCTCCGGGTCTGCGCCATCCGCGCGGCGACGTGCAGGCCGGTCAGGATGCCGTCGCCGGTGGTCGCGAAGTCCGACATGATCACGTGCCCGGACTGCTCGCCGCCGAGGCTGTAGCCGCCCTCGCGCATCGCCGCCAGCACGTAGCGGTCGCCGACGGCGGTCTGCTCGACGGTGATGCCCGCCTCACTCATCGCCCGGATGAACCCGACGTTGCTCATGACGGTCGACACGACCACGTCGGAGGCGAGCTCGCCGCGGTCCCGCATGGCCAGGGCCAGGATCGCGAGCAGCCGATCGCCGTCGATGGCGTCGCCGTTGGCGTCGACGGCGAGGCACCGGTCGGCGTCGCCGTCGAAGGCGAACCCGACATGCGCCTTCTCGCGGACCACAGCGGCGCACAGGTCGCCCAGGTGGGTCGAACCGCAGCCGTCGTTGATGTTCAGTCCGTCGGGACGGTCGTGGATGGTGAGTACGCGCGCACCGGCGGCCTCAAACGCGGCTGGTGCCAGCTCGAACGCCGCCCCGTTGGCGCAGTCGAGCACGACCCGAAGGCCGTTGAGGCCGTGCGGGAGGGTCTTGGTCACGTGGCCGACGTAGCGCTTGGCGACGTCGTCGCGCCGGCGCACCCGGCCGACGTCGGCACCGGTGGGCCGCTGCCACGGCTCGCGAAGCCGGCCCTCGATGGCGTCCTCGATCGCGTCGGCGAGCTTGTGTCCGCCACGGCGAAGAACTTGACGCCGTTGTCCGGCATCGGGTTGTGACTGGCCGACAGCATGGCGCCGAGATCGGCGCCGAGATCGGCGGTCAGGAAGGCCACCGCGGGAGTGGGCAGAACGCCGAGCCGCCAGACATCGACTCCGGCGGACGCGAG
>DATFRX010000484.1:0-7358 GCA_035262905.1 Nocardioidaceae bacterium | reverse complement strand
CCGCCAACGGCTGGACCTGCCCGGGTCCGGACCGCGCCAGGTCATCACCGACCTCGGGGTCCTCGAGCCCGATCCGGAGTCGTGTGAGCTCACCCTGACCGCCCTGCATCCGGGGGTCGAGGTCGAGCAGGCGCGCGATGCGACCGGCTGGCTGCTGCGGATCGCCGACGACCTCACCACGACCGAGGCTCCGACGGACGAGGAGCTGTCGGTGCTGCGTGACCTGCAGGCGCGTACGAAGGAGGCGCATCGTGCCCGGACCGCATGAGCTGGACCCGCCGTACGCCTTCGACGACTACCGCTCGACTCGGCTGCGCTCGCCGCGACAGGCGCTGGTGGTGCCGCCGCCGGGACTCACCGAGCTGACCGGCCCGACCTTCGGCGCCGGCGACGTCCGTGACACCGACGCCGACCTCACCGTGCACAGCGACGGCGAGCCGATCGGCGAGCGGATCATCGTCCACGGTCGAGTCACCGATCGCGACGGCCGGCCGATCCGGAGCAGCCTGATCGAGCTCTGGCAGGCCAACGCCGCGGGCCGATACCGCCACGCGATCGACCGGCATCCGGCGCCGATCGACCCGCATTTCACTGGCGCCGGTCGCTGCCTGACGGACAACGAAGGGCGCTACCGGTTCACGACGATCAAGCCCGGGCCGTACCCCTGGCGCAATCACGACAACGCCTGGCGGCCGGCACACATTCACTTCTCGCTGTTCGGCCGGGCGTTCACGCAGCGGCTCGTGACGCAGATGTACTTTCCGGGCGACCCGCTGTTCTTCCAGGACCCGATCTACAACTCGATCCGGGACGAGCGGGTGCGCAGGCGGCTGGTCTCGGCGTACGACCACGCCACGACCGTCGAGGAGTGGGCGACCGGCTACCGGTTCGACATCGTGCTCGACGGCGCCGACGCGACTCCGTTCGAGGACGGCGGTGCGCGATGACGTACTCCTACGAGCAGCACGACGTCGTCGCATCCGAGGGGCCGACGCCGTCGCAGACCGTGGGGCCGTTCTTCCACACCGCGCTGCCCTACGACTCGGGGCCGCGGCTCGCCGGTGCCGATCGGGCCGGTGCGATCACCCTGTCGGGTCGGGTGCTCGACGGCGAGGGCACGCCGATCCCCGATGCGCTGGTCGAGATCTGGCAGGCCGACGAGCAGGGCCGACTCCAGTCGGCCGCGGTGCATGGTGAGGTCGCGGCCGGCGGGTTCCGCGGGTTCGGGCGCTGCGCAACTGATGTCGATGGGGCCTACGCCTTCCACACCGTCAAGCCGGGCGCCGTGCCGACTCGCGACGGGTCGGAGCAGGCGCCGTACATCGCGATGTCGGTGTTCGCCCGTGGCCTGCTGCAACGGGTCGTGACGCGGGTGTACCTCGACGACGAGCCGACGGCCAATGCGACGGACCCACTGCTCGCCGCCGTCGCAGCCGACCGTCGGTCCACGCTGATCGCCACGGCCGTCGACGGCGGCTACCGTTTCGACGTGCGGGTCCAAGGTGTCGACGAGACCGTGTTCCTCGATGTCCTCGCGCTCTGACGACGCCGATGCGGTCGCCGACGTCGGCCTGCTGAGTCCGGTCGCGGCCGGGACCGCCGGGGAGCGGCTCACCAGCGACCGCGCCGTCGTCGACGCCATGCTGCGATTCGAGTCGGCGCTCCTGCATGTCTTGGTGCAGCACGGCATCGCCCCGGCCGCTGCTTCGGCGGTCGCCGACGCCATCGCGGCGACCGACGTCGATCCCCGGGCACTCGCCCTGGCGGCGCCGGTGGGAGGGGCGCCGGTGCTGCCACTGGTCGAGCGACTCCGTGCGAACGCGCCCGACGGCATGGCGCCATGGATCCACTTCGGGGCGACGACCCAGGACGCCGTCGACACTGCGCTGATGCTGGTAGCGCAGGACGTACTGCGTCAGATCGAGGCGGATCTCGGTCGGCTCGCGGCGACCCTGGCCGAGCGGGTACGCGCGAGCCGTGACGTGCCGCTGGTCGCCCGTACTCTCACTCAACACGCGATGCCGACGACACTCGGCATGCGGATCGCGGGCTGGCTCGCGGGCGTACTCGACGCGGTTGACGCGATCCGCGACGCGCCGACACCGCCCGTGTCGCTCGGCGGCCCGGTCGGCACGGCCGCTGCCTACGGCGCCCAGGCACCCGATGTGGTCGGCGCACTCGCGACCGCGCTCGACCTGGCCGTGCCGGAGCTGTCCTGGCACACCCGGCGGACTCCGATCGCGACCATCGTCCAGAGCGTGCTCGCGACCGGAGCGGCCTGCGGCACGATCGCGGCCGACGTACTCCTCATGGCCCAGAGCGAGATCGGCGAGGTGCGCGAGGCCGAAGGCGGGCCGTCCTTGGCGATGAGTCACAAGGCGAACCCGACCCAGTCGGTCCTGATCGCCTCGGCCGCCCGCGAGTTGCCGCCGTTGGCGTCGATCGTCCAGGCATCGGCGGTCGCCGAATCGGAACGGCCGGCCGGTGCCTGGCATGCCGAGTGGCAGCCGTTGCGGTGGCTGCTCCGACTCGGATCGGCGACCGCCGAGCGCGCTGCCACGATGGCGCCCGGGCTGCGGTTCGACCACGCTGCGATGGCGCGCAACCTGGATGCGTTGGTCGCCGCCGTCGACGCGGACGAGGCATGGGTGGCGACGCAAGTCGAGCCGACCGGCATGTGGATCGACCGGGTGCTCGCTCGGCATGCGGCGATGTACCCGTGACCTCGGGCCGGCCGTGGGAGTCTCGGAGACGATGGCTTCCGTAAACCCCTGAAAGTGGTGGTGCCGCGATGAGACACGTCGATCTCAATCACGAGGTACACGGTCCCGCCGATGGGCCGCCGGTGGTGCTCGTGCACTCGCTCGGCATGGCGCTCGGCCTGTGGGACCGGCTGGCGCCGGCGCTTGTCGAGCGGTTTCGCGTCGTACGGCTCGACCTTCGGGGTCATGGCTGGTCGCCGGCGCCGCACGGGCCGTACACGGTCGACGTCCTGGCCGACGACGTCCTCCGACTTGCGGGGCGACTCGGCCTCGACCGGTTCGCGTTGGTGGGTCTGTCGATCGGCGGCACAGTCGGCCAGACCATCGCGGTGCGCGAGCCCGATCGGCTGACGGCGCTCGTCGCGTGCTGCACCGGTCCGAAGCTCGGCGACCCGGATGAGTGGCGGGACCGGGCGGTTCGCGTCCGTGCGGAGGGCACGTCCTGGCTCGTCGACTCGTCGATCGCTCGCTGGTTCACACCGGCGTTCGCGGCGCGGCATCCGGACGAGGTCGACCGGATCGTCCGCCTACTGCTGACGACGTCGCCGGAGGGCTACGCCGCCTGCTGCGAGGCGCTCGCCGCATTCGACCTGACCGACCGGATCGGCCAGATCACGGCTCCGACCCGGGTCGTCATCGGGTCCGAGGATCCGCTCGCGCCGCCGGACCTTGGGCAGCGGATGGCCGACGCGATCCCGGACGCCGATCTCGTCGTACTCGACGGCGCGGCGCATCTGGCGAACGTCGGGCAGCCGGATCGGTTCAACGCCGCCGTACTCGAGCATCTGGAGAAGCAGCTATGACAGCCGACTCCGACGACATGGGCCCGGACTACGACCGCGGGATGGCGGTGCGACGGGAGGTGCTCGGCGACGAGCATGTCGACCGGGCGACCGACGGCGCGACCGACGTCACGCGCGACTTCCAGCGGTTCATCACGACGTATGCGTGGGGAGGGGTGTGGACGCGGGAGGGGCTGGACCGCCGGAGTCGGTCGATCGTCACGCTGACCGCGCTGGTCGCAGGTGGGCACCTGGCCGAGCTCGAGTTGCATCTGCGCGGGGCACTGCGCAACGGGCTGACCCGGGAGGAGATCGCCGAGGTGCTCATGCAGACCGCCGTCTACTGCGGCGTCCCAGCCGCAAACTCCGCCTTCACCGTAGCCCAGCGCGTCCTGACCCCCGACGATCCGTCACTCGGACAGTGACCATCCGCCAGTTAGACACCGACGATCCGTCAGTCAGACAGTGACCCGAGTGACGGATGGTTGCTGTCGCAGTGGCGGATGGTCACTGTCCGAGTGACGGATCGTCGTCAGTAGCCGATGGGGAGGCCGGCGTAGTTTTCGGCGAGGGCGGCCGCGGCGGCGTCGGATCGGGCGACCCAGCGCAGTTGCGACAGCTGCAGCTGCGCGTCGAAGTCGTCGCCCTGGCGATGCAGCATGTTGGTCATCCACCACGAGAAGTGCGTACATCGCCAGACCCGGCGCAATGCCGTGTCGGAGTACGCGTCAGCGAGCTCCGTACGCCCGTCGCGCAGCCACTCGACCAGCGCCCGCGACAGCAACGCCACGTCGGCCGCGGCGAGGTTGAGGCCCTTGGCGCCGGTCGGCGGGACGATGTGGGCGGCGTCCCCGGCGAGGAACAGCCGCCCGTGCCGCATCGGCGTCGCGACGAAACTCCGCATCGGCAGAATGCCCTTGTCCAGCACCGGCCCGGGGGTCAGGTGCCAACCGCTCTGGCCGTCGCCGAGCCGGGTCGCGAGCGCGGCCCAGATCCGGTCGTCGGACCAGTTCGCGATGTCGTCGTCGGCGTCCACCTGGATATAGAGCCGGCTCACCGAGTCCGATCGCATCGAGTGCAGCGCGAACCCGTCGGGATGCCAGGCGTAGATCAGCTCGTCGGTCGACGGCGCGACATCGGCGAGGATTCCGAGCCACGAGTACGAGTAGCCGTGCTCCCAGATCCGCTGCACCCGGTCCGGGATCGCCGGCCGTGACGGACCGTGGAATCCGTCGCAGCCCGCCACCGCCGATGCCACGATCTCGCGCCGGACGCCGTCGCAGTCGACGAAGCGGACCGACGGCCGGTCGCTCTCGAGACCGTGCAGGCTGACGTCTCGGATCTCGTAGTGCGACTCCTGCCCGGCCGCCTCGCGAGCCCGCATCAGGTCCTTGGTGACCTCGGTCTGGCCGTAGATCCACACCGAGCGGCCGACCAGGTCGACGAAGTCCAGATGATGCCGCTCCTCGGGCCACTGCAGGTGGATGCCGCGATGCTCCATGCCCTCGCGCCGGAGCCGGTCGCCAACCCCGGCCGAGTCGAGCAGCTCGACCGTCGACGACTCGAGCACGCCGGCCCGGATCCGGCTCCGCACGTAGCCGGCACTCCTCGCCTCCAACAGCACCGACTCGACGCCCTCCAGATCGAGCAGGTGTGCCAGCAACAGCCCGGCCGGACCCGCCCCGACGATCACCACCGGGGTCGAGCTCGACACGGTCTCGGCCATCGCGTCAGAACGGGTACGCCGGCGGCGTGCCCCGCATCGTGACCCAGCGGGTGTCGGTGAACGCGTCGATGTTCGCCTCGGCGCCACCGAAACGAGCCCCCGTGCCCGAGTCGCCGACCCCGCCGAACGGCGCCGTCGCGTCGTCGTTGACCGTCTGGTCGTTGATGTGCACGATCCCGCTCGGAATCTGCTGCGCGATCTCCCAGCCCCGCATCACGTCCCGGGTCACGATGCCCATGCTCAGCCCGTACGCCGAGTCCTGCGCCATGCGTACGACGTCGTCGACCGAGCCATACGACCGCACCGGCGCGACCGGCCCGAACACCTCCTCGGCGTACGCCGGACTCTGGTCCGTGACGTCGGCCAGCACCGTCGGCCGGTAGAACAATCCCTCGTACTTGCCGCCGGCTGCGAGCCGGGCACCGCCGTCGACGCTGGCGGTGACCAGCGTGTGGATCTTGTCGCGCTGCCGCTGGTCGATGACCGGTCCGAGCGCGACCTGGTCGGTGTACGGGTCGCCGACCGGGAGTGCATCGGCCTTCGCGGCCAGCCGGTCCACGTAGTCGGCGGCCAGGCTCTCCGGCACCAGATGCCGCCCGGTCGTCATGCAGATCTGGCCCTGATGCAGCCACGATCCCCAAGCGCCGAGGCCTACCGCCGCGTCGAGATCGGCGTCGTCGAGAATCAGCAGCGCCGAGTTGCCGCCCAGCTCCAGATGGACCCGCTTGAGCTGCTGACCGGCGAGCTCGGCGACCCGTCGACCCACGGCGGTCGACCCGGTGAACGACACGACCCGAACCTCCGGGTGGCGAATGATCGCCTCGCCCACCTCGGCTCCGCCCGGCAGCACGTGCAGCAGCCCGTCGGGCAGGCCGGCCTCCTCGAGGATCCGGGCGATCGAGAAGCCGCCGGAGACCGCGGTGCGCGGATCCGGCTTGAGCACGACCGCGTTGCCCAGCGCCAGTGCCGGCGCGACCGACCGGATCGCCAGGATCAGCGGGAAGTTGAACGGCGCGATCACCCCGACCACACCGACCGGCGCCCGGACCGCCATCGACAGTCGCGGCGGCTGTGGCGTACGCAGGAGCTGGCCGTACGGCAGGGCCGCGGCGGCAGCCGCCTCGAAGCACTCCTGCGCCGCGATATCGGTCTCAACCGCCGCCTTCGGCGGGATCGAGCCGGCCTCCCGGATCAGCCACTCGTGTACATCAGGCGCGTACTGCTCCCAGAGCGTGCCGGCCCGGCGCAGCACGGCGGCGCGTTCGTCGTACGGCCGGGCCGCCCAGTCGCGCTGCGCCTCGGACGCGGCCGCGGTGGCGGCGGCCACGTCGGACTCGTCGGCGAGGCTCAGCTCGGCAAGGTCGTTGCCGGTCGCGGGCTCGGTCACCGGGCCGGCGCCACCCGATCCGGTCCGCCAGCCCGAGATGTAGAGCCGGGCGTTCCAGGTCGCGGGATCGAGAAGAGACATGATCAACGCTCCATCCTGATTAGTTCCTTGGGCTGGCGTCCTCGACGCAGCCGGGCTTGGCGGCGATCCAGCCGGCGACCAGCTGCGGAATCAGCAGGGCGATCAGCAGACCGATCGGCATCGTCCAGCCGCCGGTCACGTCGTAGAGCGCACCGACTGCGACCGGGCCGCCGGCCGCGCCGACGTAGCCGATGCTCTGGGTGAAGCCGGACAGTTGCGCGGTCACGGCGGCCGAGCGCGCCCGCAGCCCGATCATCGTCAACGCCAGTGGAAAGGAGCCGCCGCCGATCCCGAGCAGCGCGACCCACAGCCACGGCAGCCGTTCCGGGGCCGCGATCAGACCGACGTAGCCGGCGGCGAACGCGCAGACACAGATCACCACGTACAGCCGCTGGTCCGGTCGCCGGGCGGCCAGGGCCGGCAGCGCCAGGGCGACTGGGATGCCGACCGCGGTCACCTCGGCCAGCAGCAGCCCGGACGTGGCGGCGCTGAACCCGGCGTCCCGGTAGACCTGCGGCAGCCAGCCGAACGCCGCGTACGCCTGGATCGACTGGCTGCCGAAGTAGACCGCAAGCGCCCAGGCCAGCGGCGTACGCGACATCCGAAGGCCGGAGGCGACG
>DATFRX010000483.1:0-10043 GCA_035262905.1 Nocardioidaceae bacterium | reverse complement strand
TCGTGCGCATCGCGGTGATCGGCGGCGGCCCCGGAGGTCTGTACTTCGCCGCGCTGGCGAAGCAACTCGACCCCGCGCACGACATCACCGTGTGGGAGCGCAACGCGGCGGGCGACACGTTCGGCTTCGGCGTCGTGTTCTCGGACGAGACGCTGGGCGGTATCGAGCACGCCGACGAGGTCGTGTTCGAGCGGATGAGCCGCGAGTTCGCGCAGTGGGACGACATCGACGTGCACTTCCGGGACCACGTGCTGACCAGCGGCGGCCACGGTTTCGCCGCGATGAGCCGTCGTCGGCTGCTCGAGATCCTCCAGGAGCGCTGCCGCGAGCTCGGCGTCACGGTCCACTTCCGCGCCGAGGCACCGGACGTCGCGGAGCTGGCGGCGTCGCACGACCTGGTCATCGCGTCCGACGGCGCCAACTCCGCCACCCGGGCGCGCTATGCCGACACGTTCGAACCGACACTCGATCGGCGCCGCTGCCGCTACATGTGGCTCGGCACCGACCTGGTCTTCGACGCGTTCAAGTTCTACATCCGCGAGACGCCGTACGGCGTGATGCAGATCCACGGCTACCCGTACGACGCGAGCGGCAGCACGTTCATCGTCGAAATGCACGACGACGTCTGGCGGGCGGCCGGTTTCGAGGCACCTGCGCTGGCGCCCGGACAGTCCGACACGGCCTCGATCGAGCGGATCCACGAACTGTTCGGCGACATCCTCGACGGGTACGCGACGCACGCCAACAACTCGCAATGGATCAGCTTCACGACCGTGCGCAACGAGCGCTGGCATCACGACAACGTCATCCTGCTCGGCGACGCCGCCCACACCGCACACTTCTCGATCGGCTCCGGCACCAAGCTCGCGATGGAGGACGCACTGGCACTCGCCGCCTGTCTCCACGAGCACGACGACCTCCCGGCCGCACTCGACGCGTACGAGGCCGAACGCCGCCCGGTCGTCCTGTCGACCCAGCGAGCGGCGCAGGCCAGCCTCGAGTGGTTCGAGAACCTCGGGCAGTACATCGACCAGGAACCGATGCAGTTCGCCTTCAACATCATGACCCGGAGCCGTCGGGTGACCTACGACAATCTGCGGCTGCGAGACCACGAGTTCGTCGACCGGGCCGACGCCTGGTTCGCCGATCACGAGAAGCGCCGGGGCAACGGCGACGGTGAGGTCCGGCCGCCGATGTTCCAGCCACTGCGGCTGCGCGCTGTCGAGCTGGTCAACCGGATCGTCGTGTCGCCGATGGACATGTACGTGGCGGTCGACGGGATGCCGAACGACTTCCACTTCAGCCATCTGACCGGCAAGGCGCTCGGCGGCGCCGGACTCGTCATGACCGAGATGGTCTGCGTCTCGCGGGACGGCCGGATCTCGCCCGGCTGCTGCGGGCTGTGGACCGACGAGCAGGGGGCGGCCTTCGAGCCGATCGTCGACTTCGTGCATCGCGAGACCGATGCCAAGATCGGGCTGCAACTCGGCCACTCCGGCCGCAAGGGCTCGACCAAGCTGATGTGGGAGGGCATGGACGAGCCGCTCCCGGACGGCAACTGGCCCGTCGTGGCGCCGTCGCCGCTGCCGTACCGGCCCGGGGTCAACCAGATCCCCCGCGAGCTCTCCCTCGACGACCTGGCGCAGATCCGGCGCGAGTTCGTCGACGCCACGCGACGGGGCATCGAGGCGGGCTTCGACCTGCTCGAGCTGCACTGCGCTCACGGCTATCTCTTGTCGAGCTTCATCTCCCCGGTCAGCAATCAGCGGACCGACGAGTACGGCGGCTCGCTGGCGAATCGGCTGCGGTTCCCGCTCGAGGTGTTCGGTGCGATGCGCGAGGCGTGGCCGGACGACCGGCCGATGACGGTACGCATCTCGGCCACCGACTGGGTCGAGGGCGGCATCGAGGTGGACGATGCGGTCGAGATCGCCGAGGCCTTCGCGGCCGCCGGTGCCGATGCGATCGACGTGTCGAGCGGGCAGGTGACGCCGGACGAGCAGCCGGCGTTCGGCCGGTCGTTCCAGACGCCGTTCGCCGACGCGATCCGCAATCGCACCAGCATCACGACCATCGCGGTCGGCGTGATCTCGTCGTACGACGACGTGAACTCGATCATCCTGGCCGGGCGGGCCGATCTGTGCGCCCTCGGCCGGGTACATCTCTACGACCCGAGCTGGACGCTGCACGCGGCAGTGGAGCAGGACTACGACGGCCCCGGTGCGCGCTGGCCGATGCCGTGGCGGGCCGGCCGCCGCAAGCCGCAGACCGGACGCGTCGAGGGTCCGCGACCGCGGCTTCAGCTCGTACGCGAGGGCGATCCCGGCATCCGACACCAGCGCTGGCGGCCTCGTCGCTGACCGACGAGGATGCGCAGGGTGCGGTACTCGATCAACATCCCGAACTTCGGTGACTTCGCCGATGCCCGCAACGTGGCAACGGTCGCGACCGCGGCCGAGCATGCCGGCTGGGACGGGTTGTTCGTGTGGGACCACGTCGTGCACGACAAGGTGCTGCGTCGCGGTCAGCCGTTCGGCGATCCATGGATGCTGCTGACCGCGGCCGCACTGGCGACGACCCAACTCCGGCTCGGCACGCTGCTCACTCCAGTCGCGCGGCGCCGGCCGGAGCAGCTCGCTCGCCAGGTCAGCACGCTGGATGCGATCAGCGGTGGCCGGGTGATCTTCGCTGCGGGACTCGGCGGGCCGATCGAGGACGAGTACGGGAGCTTCGGCGAGACGACCGATCCCGGCGTACTCGCGGAGCGGCTCGACGAGGGCCTCGAGCTGCTGCAGCAGTACTGGACCGGCGAAGCCGTCGACCACGACGGGCGGCACTACCAGGTGCTCGACGTCACGCTGCTCCCGGCCACGGTGCAGCGCCCTCGGCCGCCGGTCTGGATCGGCGGCTTCTGGCCGCGTCGGCGGCCGATGCGCCGGGCGGCGCGCTGGGACGGTGCGGTGCCGTTGTTCGTCGACGCCCGGCACGGCGAGATCCCACCGGTCGACCAGGTACGCGATCTGGTCGACTACATCTCCCGACTCCGGGCGGACGCGACGGATCAGGCGGCTGGCCCGTACGACTACGAGATCGTGCTCGGTGGCGCGACCCCCGGCGACCCGGCCAAGGCGCGGGACCTGATCGCGCCGCTCGCCGACGTCGGTGCGACCTGGTGGGACGAGCGGCAGATCCAGGGCAGCGACGACCTCTACCGACTCGACCCGGTCCTCCGCCGCATCGAGGCCGGGCCGCCGGCGCTGTAGCGGCCAACTCCCGCCGTACCCGCGACGATGTGGCCGGTGACGCCGTACGATCCGTACATCGAGCGTTGGGAGCTGCGATGTCGACCCTGTCCGCCCTCACGTCCGCCCTGTCCACCGGGTCGGTCGAAGTCATCGACCTGACCGCGCCGCTGGCCGCCGATACGCCGAAGATCCAGCTGCCGCCGGAGTTCGGCCAGACCGCCGGGTTCGAGCTGGAGGAGATCAGTCGCTACGACGATCGCGGACCGGCGTGGTACTGGAACAACTTCCGCAGCGGCGAGCACACCGGCACCCACTTCGATGCGCCGAACCACTGGGTCAGCGGCAAGGACGGTGACGACGTCGCCTCGGTGCCGGCGGCCAACCTGATCGCGCCGGCCGCCGTGATCGACTTCTCGCACGTGGTCGCCGGCGAACCGGACTTCCTTCTGGAGGTCGACCACATCACCGCCTGGGAGCGCGAGCACGAGCCGCTGCCGGAAGGCGGCTGGCTGTTCTATCGCACCGGCTGGGACACTCGGTCGCACTCGCAGCAGGAGTTCCTCAACGCCGACGACGAGGGCCCGCACACGCCCGGGCTGTCGCCGAGCTGCGCCCAGTGGCTCGCGGAGGAGTCGCCGGTGATCGGCCTCGGTGTCGAAACCGTCGGGACCGACGCCGGCAAGGCCCACAGCTTCGAGCCGATGTTCCCGTGCCACTCGATGATGCACGGCGCCGGCAAGTACGGCCTGACCCAGCTGCAGAACCTCGCCCAGCTGCCGCCGACCGGCGCAGTCATCATCGCGAGTCCACTGCGGATCGTCAGCGGCTCCGGCAGTCCGGCGCGCGTCCTCGCCCTCGTCGAACGCTGAGCCACGGAGGCCGGCCTTGGACGTCGCCACCGCTGTCGGACGGACCCTCGTCGAGCTCGGGATCGACCGCGCCTTCGGCGTCGTCGGGTCCGGCAACTTCCACGTGACCAATGCGATGGTCGACGCCGGAGCCCGTTTCGTCGCGGCCCGGCATGAGAACGGCGCCGCCACGATGGCCGACGGCTATGCCCGCATGAGCGATCGGGTCGCTGCCGTCACGCTGCATCAAGGCTGCGGCCTGACCAATGCGATGACCGGACTCACCGAGGCCGCGAAGAGCCGGACTCCGCTCGTGGTCGTGGCGGCCGACGTGACCGAGCCGCGGTCGAACTTCTACGTCGACCAGAACGCGCTGGCGGTCGCGGTGGGTGCGGTTCCGATGCAAGTCGACGACGCGGCCGATGCGGTGACGAAGGTGACCCAGGCGTACGTCACGGCGCGAGACGATCGCCGGACGGTGTTGCTGAACCTGGCGCTCCGGGTGCAGGGAGACGAGGTTGCGCCGGCCGACGCGACGGCCGCGCCCTCTGCCATGGTGCCGTTGACCGGGCCGCCCCTGCCGACAACTCGTGAGCCGGATCCGATCGGCCTGGCCGCCCTGGTCGAGGCGCTGCGCATGGCACGCCAGCCGGTGTTCGTCGCCGGACGCGGCGCTCGGGGCAGTCGAGCCGAGCTGCGCCGATTGGGCGACGCCTGCGGTGCCCTGCTCGCGACCAGCGCGGTCGCCAAAGGCCTGTTCCACGACGACCCCTGGTCGCTCGACGTGTCAGGCGGCTTCGCATCGCCGCTGGCCGCCGAGCTCATCCATGGCGCCGACCTGATCGTCGGATGGGGCTGCGCCCTCAACATGTGGACGATGCGACACGGCCGGCTGATCGGACCCGACACGGTCGTAGCCCAGGTCGATCTCGAAGACGAAGCGCTCGGCGCCCATCGCGACATTGCCGTCGGCGTGGTTGGCGGCGTGACCGAGACGGCTAGGGCCGCGACGGAGTTGCTGGCCGCCGACCGCCCGGCGGCCCCCGGCTATCGGTCCGACGAGATTCGGTCCCGTCTCGCGCATGGCCTTCGGTGGCGCGACGTCCCGTACGACGACACAAGCGCCGCCGATCGCATCGACCCCCGCACCCTGACCATCGATCTCGACGATCTCCTGCCGGCCGAGCGCATCGTGTCGATCGACTCCGGCAACTTCATGGGCTACCCGAGCATGTTCCTGTCGGTCCCTGACGAGCACGGCTTCTGCTTCACGCAGGCGTTCCAGTCGATCGGGCTCGGCCTCGCGACGGCGATCGGCGCTGCCCTGGCCCAACCGGAGCGACTGCCGGTCGCGGCCCTCGGCGACGGTGGTGCCTTGATGGCCGCGGCCGAACTCGAGACGGTCGCCCGGCTCGGCCTTCCGATGGTGGTCGTCGTCTACAACGACGCGGCGTACGGCGCCGAGGTGCACCATTTCGGTCCCGACGGCTATCCGCTCGAGACCGTCCGGTTCCCCGACACCGACATCGCGGCGATCGGGCGCGGCTACGGCTTCGACGCCGTGACCGTACGCCGCCGCCACGATCTCGGCGGCGTACGGTCCTGGCTCGACGGCGATCGCCAGGCGCCGCTGCTGGTCGATGCCAAGGTGACCGGGGATACCGGGTCTTGGTGGCTCGAAGAGGCGTTCCGGGGGCACTGAGGCGCTTTGGGCCGCCGAATTCGCTGCCGACCGGCGAATCTCGAGGGATAGAGGCTGCTATCGCTACCCGAATCCCTCAAGATCCGTTGGTTGCTGGCGGTCTGGCGGCGCGGGCGACCCAACCGATGGTGTTGGTGTCACACTCCCGCCGACTCCGCCGCCTCCAAAGCGACCTGACGAGTACGGATCATCGGGCGCAGGGCCAGGATCGCCGCTGCCGACAAGCCCTGCAGCAAGAAGCACATCGTCCACAGCGTGTTCTCGCCGAGGTTTTCGAAGACCCAAGTGCCGGCCAGCGGCGCGACGAAAGCGGATGCGCCGAAGGAGACGCCCATCACGCCGTTGTATCGCCCTCGTAGATCGGCCGGTGCGATGTTGGCGACCAGCGCCGGTCCGACGGCGTTGAACCCGATTTCACCCAGCGTCCAGACCACGATCGTCAGTCCGAAGGCGACCAGCGTGTTGGCGAATACCGTGAGCCAGAAGCCGAACCCCATGATCAGAGCCGACCCAACCAGCAACGGCACCGCGGGCAGCCGGTCGATCGCCCACACGACCAGCGGCTGGAGCAGGATCACCGTGATCGGATTCACTGCGTACACGATCCCGAACCCGTCCGGGCCGTAGCCGTCAGCGCGTACCGCCAGCGGCAAGGTGATGAGTGACTGCATGTAGACGACCGCACCGAGGAAGAGTGCGCCGGTCAGTCCGAGAAGCAGCCCGTCATGCAGGGCCGGGCCGTAGCCCTGCCCGTCGCCGCCGGACACGCGTCGATGCGTCTCGGGAACGAACCGCAGGATCAGCGCGGCGAACACCAGACAGGTCGCGGCATCCAGCACGAACAGCAGCCAAAACGACCGCTCCGCAAGATAGCCACCCGCGACGCCGGAGACCGCGACGCCGATGTTGATCGCCCAATAGAGCATCGCGAACGCCCTCGGCCGGTTCCTCGGTTCGACCAGATCGGCGACGATCGCTTGGACGGCCGGCCGATAGAGATCGATCGCCAGGCCAGACAGGGCAGCCGCGATGCCGATGAGGACCAGATCGCGTACGGCGGCGAGCAGGAGGAATGCGGCCGCTGTACCGACCATGCCGAGCGCCAGCGTGAGGCGGCGGCCGATCTGATCGGCCAGATAGCCGCCGATCGGCTGCGACACGAATGAGCCGAGCCCGAAGGCGGCGACCACCACGCCGACGGTGGACGTGTCGAGATGACGCGGACCTGCGAGATAAAGCGCGAGGAAGGTCTCGACGAACTGACCCAGCCGGTTGACCAGCGTTCCCGCGAGCACGATCCAGAACGGGCCTGGTAGGCCCTCGGTCGTGTGCCCCCACCATCGCCGCACGCCCATCGACCCGACGCCTCCTGTCGATCGCGCCGATCCTCAGCCTGCGCAAGCTAACAGTCCGGGCTGACACTCACGACGATTTTCGAGGGCGAACGAGCCCGCCTGACAGGTCGGCTCGAGTGCGTGGCGGTCAGGCGACCTCGGCGATCAGCTCGACCTCGACCGGGACGTCGAGCGGGAGCACGGCGACCCCGACCGCACTGCGCGCGTGCCGACCGGCGTCGCCGAACGCGTCGCCGAGCAACTCGCTCGCACCGTTCGCCACGGCCGGCTGGCCGGTGAACGACGGGTCGCTTGCCACGAACACGACGACCTTGACGATCCGCCTGACCTGCGACAACTCTCCGACCTCGCTCTTGAGCGCGGCGATCGCGTTCAGCGCACACTGCCGGGCGCACTCGACACCCTGCTCCGCAGTGACCTCGGCACCGACCTTGCCGGTGTACAGATAGCCGTCGCCGACCTTGGGGACCTGGCCGGCGGTGTAGACGAGCGCGCCGGTACGGACGGCGGGAACGTAGGCCGCGACCGGCGGCACCACCTCGGGCACCGGCATGCCCAGATCGGCCAGCCGCTGCTCCGGCGTCGCGTCAGCCATCGCTCATGCCCCCTTCGGCCGCTTGAGGTAGGCGACCAGGTTCTCGGGATTGGGTCCCGGCAGGACTGCGACGAGCTCCCACCCGTCCTCGCCCCATTGGTCCAGGATCTGCTTGGTCGCGTGCACCAACAGCGGCACCGTCGCGTACTCCCACTGGGTCATGGCCACACCCTAGTGGGGACGAGACGCCGGTCGACGCGCGTGTTGGCGTGAGATCCAGCGATTCCGCAGGCGAAACCCTGAATCTCCCGCCAACTCTCGTCGCACGCCGGACTACGACCCCGGCGCTAGGCTCCGGCGCATGCCAGCTCACTCGCGAGGCGTGCTGAATCGCGCGGCGGACGGACCCGATGCGGTGGTGCGCTACGGCGAGCATCCCGACCAGCTCGTCGACCTCCACCTGCCGCCGGGCGAGAGCGAGACGGCACCGGTGCTCGTGCTGCTCCACGGCGGCTTCTGGCGACACGAGTGGGATCGACGGCACACGCGTCCGATGGCGGAGGCGCTGCGCGGGGACGGCTGGATCGTCGTGACGCCGGAGTTTCGGCGTACGGGCGGGGACGGCGGCTGGCCGGCGACCTTCGACGACATCGCCACGGTTCGCGAGCGACTGCCCGACCTGGTCCACGTCGCGATCGGCCGCCGGGACATCGGGCCGCTCACCCTGCTCGGACACTCCGCCGGCGGCCAGCTCGCGATGTGGTGGGCACTGACCGCCCCGGAGCCGGCGACCATCCGTCGCACCGTCGCCCTCGCACCGGTCGCCGACCTCGGCCGAGGCCATGCCGAGCAGCTCGACGGGGATGCGGTCGAAGCCCTGCTGGGCGGCGGCCCCGACGACGTGCCCGACCGTTACGCGCAGACCGACCCGGCTCGCCTCCTGGCCGGAGCCGAGCATTCGCTGATCGTCGTGCTGCACGGCGCCGACGACGACCGGGTGCCCGCCGCGCACACTCGCGATCTGCCGAGCATCACCTACACCGAGATCCCCTCGACCGGGCACTTCGAGCTGATCGATCCGCTGTCCGCCGCCTGGCCGCACGTCGTCGACGCAGTCCGCGCGGAGGCATGAGGGCGTCCCGCGAGGTGTCGCCCCGAGGTCACACCTAGCGGGACGCCACTCGCAGCATGGTGGGTAGGTTCGGTTCATGCCCAGCAGCGAGCCACAGGATGAGAGGCGTCCTGGCCTGCGGTTGCACGTCGTGACCGGCAAGGGAGGCACCGGCAAGACGACGGTCGCGGGTGCGTTGGCGCTGGCGCTGG
Source organism: Nocardioidaceae bacterium (assembly GCA_035262905.1). GTDB lineage: Bacteria > Actinomycetota > Actinomycetes > Propionibacteriales > Nocardioidaceae > DATFRX01. The sequence continues at coordinate 1,035 of DATFRX010000483.1, read as the reverse complement.
CCTCGGGTGGACAGCGGGTGCTGCTCTGCGAGGTCGAGGGCCGCCAGGGCATCGCGCAGCTGTTCGACGTGCCGCCGCTGCCGTACGAGGAGCGCTCGATCGCGGTCGCGTCGCAGGGCGGCGAGGTGTACGCACTGGCGATCGACCCGGAGTCGGCGCTGCTGGAGTACCTCGCGATGTACTACCGGCTCGGCCGGGCCGGCAAGGCTCTCGACCGGTTCGGCGTCATCGACTTCGCGACGACGATCGCCCCGGGCGTACGCGATGTGCTCCTGACCGGCAAGGTCTACGAGGCGGCCCGCCGGCGTACGAAGGCAGGGGACCCGGTCTACGACGCGATGGTGCTCGACGCGCCCCCGACCGGCCGGATCGCGAGGTTCCTCAACGTCAACAGCGAGGTGGCCGGACTCGCCAAGGTCGGCCGGATCCGGCGCCAGGCCGACGCGATCATGACCCTGATGCGATCGCAGCGAACCGCCGTCCATCTCGTGACCCTGCTCGAGGAGATGCCGGTCCAGGAGACCCAGGACGCGATCGAGGAGCTGACGGCCGCGGACCTGCCGGTCGGGTCGGTGATCGTCAACCTCCAACACCGCTCGCCACTCGACCGGGCGGCACAGACCAAGATCGCCGCCGGCAAGCTCACCCCGGCCGCTGTCGTCAAGGGCCTGGCCAAGGTCGGCGTCGAGACCACGACCGCCACCGCGACCGGGCTGCTCGACGAGGCCAAGGACCACCTGGCGCGGCTCGAGCTGCAAGAGCACCAGCAGAAGATCGTCAACGGCCTCGGCCCGCCCGTGATCGAGCTCCCCCGGCTGCCCGACGGCATCGATCTCGGCGGGTTGTACGACCTCGCACACGAGCTGCAGGCACAGGGGCTGCCATGACCGGGCGAGCGCGTACGCAGGCCGACCGGCGCCGGCGGCAGCCGTCTCGGGTCGTTCCCGAGGGCCGGCTCGACGCGACGGGTCTGCCACTCGACGTGGACCGCCTGCTCGACGACCCGGAGCAGCGGATCGTCGTGTGCTGCGGCGC
>DATFRX010000482.1:0-2053 GCA_035262905.1 Nocardioidaceae bacterium | reverse complement strand
GCGAGCGCGATCCGCTGGGCGAGCGACGGGTGGGTGGAGTACCACGCGTACAGCAGGCGGGGCGGCCACGGATCCGACAGGTTGGTCGCCGCCAGCCGGCGCTGGATCGCCTCGAACGTGGTGGGGTCGTGGGTGAGGTTGAGCGAGTGCACGTCGGCGCGGGCCTCGATGGCGCGGCTGATCAGGTTCTCCACCGGAGTGACGAGGAACGTGCCGCAGGCGACCAGGGCCAGGATCGCCGGCACGACGGTCCCGTCGCGGGGCGGTCCGGGCTCGTAGCCGGCGCGTCGGGCCAGCCAGCCCGAGCTGAGCAGCAGCGCGAGCAGCGTGACGCCCGCGACCGCGCCGACGGCGCCGATCAGGGTGCCGTGCAGGACGTCGTCGTTCTTGGCGTGGCCGAGCTCGTGGGCGACGATCAGCCGTACCTCGGCCGGGGTGGCGTCCTGCAGCAGCGTGTCGTAGACGACGATCCGCTTGGTGGCACCGAAGCCCGAGACGTACGCGTTGAGCTCGGTGGTCCGCTGCGAGGCGTCGGCGACCAGGACGTCGTTGACCTCGATGCCGTCGGACTCGGCGAGCTTGATCAAGGAGGTACGCAGCGGACCGGCCTGCATCTCGTGGAAGTTGCTGAACAGCGGCTCCACGACGAGCGGATAGGCGAACGAGCCGATGAACACGAGAGCGGCGGCCGTGAGCGAGGCCGGCAGCCACCAGCGTCGCCAGCGCCTGGCCATCGCGACGACGACCAGGATCGGCACGGCGGTGAACACCACTGACACCGCCCACGAGGTGAGCTGCTCGAGCGCCCAGGCCGGCCACGAGTTGGTCGCCAGGCCGACATCGAGCTGGATCGACTGGGCCCAGATCGCCAGCGGGAGGGTGACGATCCGGCCCACTGCGAGGAGCCCGGCGACCGCGACCAGGATGTGCAGCGGCCACCACCGCGAGCCGGGCAGCCGACGCACCAGGCGGACTCCCCACGGGGTCAGACCGAGGACGATCGCCACCACCAGGGAGACCGCGGTGCTCGCCAGGCCGACCGGCACGATCCGATCCCGATAGGAGTCGATCCGATCCAGGGTGTCCGGCGGCAGCCCGCCGGTCTTGTCGATCGGGGCGAGCGAGCCGCCGGGCAACCAGTCCCAGGGCGTCGTGACGACGATGACGATTACGAGCGCGACGGTGCTGACGCCGAGCCAGGCCCAGGCCAGCCGGCGGTCGGATCGCGTCATGACTCAGTACGCCCCGTGCGCGAGGTCGTTGAGGTAGTCCTGCCACGCGGTCGTCAGCTCGCCGACATTCAGCCCGACCGTGTCGATCAGCGCTTGCTCGACCGGGGTGCCGGTGCGTACCTCGTCGTAGAACGAGACCACCGCGTCGTCGCCGTAGTAGGCGCCGAGCATCCGGAAGATCAGCCACGCCGACTCGTACGTCCGACCCAGCCCGTGCCGGTCGGCGGCGAACTGATTCTCGGTGGGGATCCGACCCGGCACGTCGTGCTTGTGTACGTAGCCCAGGATCTGGCTGGCGGCCCGCTGGACCGGGATCCGGCCGCTGGCGAGCGCCACGTAGTCAGCGAAGCCTTCGGCCACCCACAGCGGCATGGCGGCCGCGGTGACGCCGGTCGCGGCATGGGTCACCTCGTGGCTGATGACGAGCTGGGCGGCCTTGTGCCGCAGGTCGTCGAAGACCGCCGGGTTGACCACGATCTCGGCCGGCGCCCGGCTGGAGCTGCTGCCGTCGATGGTGGTCGTCACGGCGGCGATCTGCCCGAGGTTGTCGACGTCCTGTCCGAGCAGCATGGCCGCGGTGGTGTCCGCGGCCGGGACCAGGACGACGACCGGCCGGCCGGCGATTCCGTCGTCCGGCACGACCCGGTTCAGGTCCCTGGCGGCCACGTCGACCAGCCGTACGCAGGTGTCGAGGTTGACACCGTCGGGCACTCCGACGCAGGTCCCGCCGTTGGCGCTCTCGACCCCTACCGGCCCGGCGAGCCACACCGGCACCGGGTCGCTGGTCGGGCTGTCGAGACCGACCAGGGCGACGTCGTTGT
>DATFRX010000481.1:0-3010 GCA_035262905.1 Nocardioidaceae bacterium | reverse complement strand
CGCCTCCACTCTGACCGGTCAGTACACCCACAACCACGGCGTCTACACCGCGCACGATCCGTGGGGGTTCCAGAGCCTCGACGACTCCGAGACGCTCCCCGTCTGGCTGCAGCGCTCCGGCTACAACTCGCTGTTCCTCGGCAAGTACCTCAACGGCTACGGCGAGCAGCCGGCGCCGGACGGCTCGTCGGCCCACTCGACAACCTACGTTCCGCCCGGCTGGAGCGACTGGCGAGGCGCGCCCCAGGGCGGAATGGCTCCCGACGATCCGATGGCCGGCGGCACGTATCGCTACTTCGACATGACGCTCAACGTCAACGGGACGCTCGTACCCAACAGCCGGCGCTACTCCACCTCGGTGCTCGGTAACCAATCGATCGACATGATCCACGACTGGGCGCCGAAGAAGAAGCCGTTCTTCCTCTATGCCAATTACGTCGCGCCGCACCATGGCTCGCCGACGGAGGCCGACGACCCACCGCCACTCGCCGCCGGCAATGGGTCGACGATCCGGATCGGGACCCCGGCCGTGCCCCAACGCGTGTGGAACCGGTACAACGGCATCATCACGCCGCAGCAGCTTCGGCAAGGCGGCGAGGCCGACGTCTCGGACAAGCCGGAGTTCATCCGCAAGCGACCGGCGCTGAACTCGAAGCATTGGGGGGCGATCGCCGAGCTGGCACGGCAGCGGGCCCAGTCGCTGAGTCTGGTCGACCATCAGGTCGCCCGCACCATCCGGGCGTTGCGTGCCACCGGCGAGCTGGACAACACGATCATCGCGTTCACCTCGGACAACGGCTACTTCCTGGGCGAGCACCGGATGGGCCAGGGCAAGCTCCTCCCATACGAGCCGTCGCTTCGGGTGCCCATGCTGATCCGGGGCCCGACCATCCCGCACGGAAAGGTGCGTCACGACCCGTTCCTGCTCATCGACCTGGCACCGACGTTCCTCGACGCGGCCAACGCCCAAGCCGGGCTGCCGATCGACGGTGAGTCGATGCTGCCGGTCGCTCGCAACGGTGATCGCGGCTGGCGACGGCCGGTGCTCACCGAGTCCGGCCCCCGCTCGCGGGCGATCACAACGGTGAACGGCGATCCGAAGAGCGCCGTGCTGCCGACCGGTCGCCACGACCCGCGCTACTCGGTCGGCATCCGCACGTCGCGCTACCTCTACGTGCACAACGCGAGCGAGGAGAACGAGCTGTACGACCTGGTCCGCGACCCCGGCGAGCTGACGAACCGGATCGACATGCCGGCCTATCGCGACCAGCAGCGGATGCTCGCCGGCGTACTCAAGCGGACCCGCGACTGCGTCGGAGCACAATGCCGGGCACCGCTGCCGCCGAAGCTCATCACCCGGCAGTGGGGGCCTAGTCCGTCCGGTCCCGCACGTCCTGGTCAGTCGGGCCCCGGTCAGGCACCCGATCAGCCGGGTTCCGGCCACTCGCCGTCCGGCCAGTCGCCAGGCGGTCAGTCACCACCCGGTCGATGAGATCGTCCCAGCGCCGCCCGATCGCGTCGATTCCGTACTCGCGCGCGGTGACCTGGGCGTCGGCGCCCATCCGGCGGCGCAGGGCCTCGTCCTCGATCAGCTGGAGCAGCGCGTCGGCGAAGCCCTGCATGTCGCCGTCGGCCACCAGCCGGCCGTTGACACCGTCCTGGACGATCTCCTGGGGGCCGATCGGCACGTCGAAGGCGACCAGCGGCACCCCCTTGCTCAGCGCCTCGGTCATCACCATGCCGAAGCCTTCGTAGAGCGCGCCGTTGGCGAAGATCGTGGCCTCGCCCAGCACCTTGTCGAACTCGTCGGAGTGCCCCTTCATGATCACTTGCTGCTCGACGCCCTGCCGACGGATCTCCTCGGCGACCGAGTCCTCCTCCGGCCCGCGGCCCCAGAGGTGCAGTTGCCAGTCCGGATGCTTGCGGGCCACCGGCGCGTAGGCCTGGACCAGGCGCTGGAAGCCCTTGCGCTCGACGAAGCGCCCGCCCGAGACGATGACCTTCTGGTCGAGCGATGACGCGGTGCCCACCTCCCAGGGCACCGCATTGGGGATGGCTTCCAGGACGAGGTCGGAGTCGGTCAGCCGCTCCGCCCAAGCCCGTCGGTCGCCCTCGGTCAGGGTCACCAGGCCGTCCAGCCGAGGCACGGTCTGAAGCAGCCGGTCCATCATTCGCGGCTGCATCTCTCGAGCCTCGAGGTGCATGTGCTCCCAACCCACCAGGGCGAGGTGGCGCGGCGCGTACTTGGCCGCTGCCGCATGCAGGGACGGTCGGGTCGACACCAAGACCCCGGGCGGGAGCGAACGCAGCTTGCTCCGGATCAGCAGGTCGGAGAACAGTGAGACCGAAGGGTCGTCGGCGCGGGGTGCGGACAGCGACTGCCGGCTGTCGAGCCAGGCCTTGATCCGGCCGCGCTCCGGGTGATCCTTGGCCCGGACCCGGCCGCCGTACGGCTTGCCTTTCGGCCCCACTGGCCGGGCGTCGTAGAGGTCGACGACCCGGATCCGCTCGTCGAGCGGGTACGTGAGCTCCTTGCGCCGCTTGTAGAGGCTGATGATCTCGACCTCGTGGCGCTCAACGAGTTCGTTGGCCACGACTGCCTGGGTCCGGCAGATGCCGTCGGCTCCGTCGGCGGTGAAGCTCAGGAAGTAGATTCGCCCCGAAGACGGCTGTCCGCGCCGGCGTGACAAGACGCTCGTCATTGTGGATTCCACCCCAAGCAGCGCTCCCGGATTCTCGTCTGGGCAAGCGTTGCGAGCCTAGCAGCGGCGTTGTCCTACTCCGCGTCACCTCGCTGCTCGAGCCGCCGTTCGGCTGCCTCGGCCCGCAGCGTCGCGCGTCGCACGTCGCGCAGCAGGTCGCCGATCAGGGCGGTCGCTGCGTCCAGCTGCTCGGCGTCGGTGACCGACTCCGGCGTACGGCTGCCGGCCGGGACGTCGGCGGTGACGAGATCCTCGAGATCGCCTTCCACGTGGTAGCCGGCCGACTTGATCGACTCGGCAGTGCGGAC
>DATFRX010000480.1:0-2362 GCA_035262905.1 Nocardioidaceae bacterium | reverse complement strand
TCACTCGCCACCATGCTCGTCTTCCTCACCACCGACGCCGATGTCGACGCGGCGACCTGCGACCGGGCGCTTCGGTCCGCGACCGCGCGTACCTTCGACCGGATCGACTCCGACGGCTGCATGTCGACCAACGACACGGTGTTGCTGATGGCTTCTGGTGCCGCCCGAGTCGCTCCGGCCTATGACGACTTCGCTGCCGCCGTACACGCGGTCTGCGCCGACCTCGCCAGGCAGCTGGTCGCCGATGCCGAGGGCGCCGACCACGACATCGCGATCCGGGTCGTCGGTGCCGCGACCGAATCGGACGCGCTGGAGGTGGCCCGGGCGATCGCGCGCAGCAACCTGTTCAAGTGCGCGATCTACGGCCGCGATCCCAACTGGGGCCGGGTGCTCGCCCAGATCGGCACCACGCGAGCCGCCTTCGACCCGGCCGACCTCGACGTCGCGCTGAACGGCGTCTGGGTGTGCCGAGACAGCGGGCCGGCCGACGATCCCAGCCGCGTCGACCTGGACGGCCGCGAGGTCGAGGTGCTCGTGAATCTCAAGTCGGGGCCGCACGAGGCCACCGTCTGGACCAACGACCTGACCCATGCCTACGTACACGAGAACTCGGCGTACTCCTCATGAAGCTCCGTAACCCTGCCAGCCCGCATGCCGAACAGGCGGAGATCACCAAGGCGGCCACGCTCACCGAGGCGTTGCCGTGGCTCGAGCGGTTCCACGGCCGCACCATCGTCGTCAAGTACGGCGGCGCCGCGATGTCCGACGACACGCTCAAGGCCGCCTTCGCCGAGGACATCGTGTTCCTGCGACTGTGCGGCGTACGCGTCGTCGTCGTGCACGGCGGCGGGCCGCAGATCTCCACGATGCTCGGCCGGCTCGGCATCGACTCGGAGTTCCGTGGCGGTCTTCGGGTCACGACCCCGGAGGCGATGGACGTGGTCCGCATGGTGCTCGTCGGCCAGGTCGGCCGCGAGCTGGTCGGACTGCTCAATGCCCACGGCCCCTATGCGGTCGGCTTGTCGGGTGAGGACGCCGGACTGTTCACGGCGGCCCGGACCGAGGCGATGGTCGACGGGGAGTCGGTCGATGTGGGGCTGGTGGGTGACGTGGTCGACGTCCGGCCCGAGACGGTGCTCGATCTGATCGAGGCCGGCCGGATCCCGGTCGTGTCGACTGTCGCGCCGGACGTCGAGGGGCAGGTGCACAACGTCAACGCCGACACGGCCGCTGCCGCGCTCGCCGAATCACTGGGCGCGACCAAGCTCGTCATGCTCACCGACGTCGCCGGTCTCTATCGGGACTGGCCGGACAGCGAGGAGATCGTGGCCGAGCTGACCCTCGACGAACTGGAGAAGCTGATGCCCGAGCTCGCCTCCGGCATGTTGCCCAAGATGGAAGCCTGCCGCCGGGCCGTCGACGGCGGCATCCCGCGGTCCAGCGTGATCGACGGCCGGGTGCCGCACGCGCTGCTGCTGGAGCTGTTCACCGACGAGGGCATCGGAACGATGGTGGTGGACGCATGAGCACTGACCTCTCGATCGGCACAGACCTCCTCGCGAGGTACGACACGGCGCTGATGCGGACGTTCGGCACGCCGCCACGGGTGCTGACACGCGGCGAGGGCTGCCACGTCTGGGACGCCGACGGGCGTCGCTATCTCGATCTGCTCGGCGGCCTCGCCGTCAACGCCCTCGGGCACGCGCATCCGAAGCTGATCGAGGCGGTGACGAACCAGCTCGGGACGCTCGGCCACGTCTCGAACCTGTTCACGACGCCGCAGCAGATCGGTCTGGCCGAGCGGCTGCTGAGTCTGCTCGGGTCCGGGGGCCGGGTGTTCTTGACCAACTCCGGCACCGAGGCCAACGAGGCGGCGCTGAAGGCCTCGCGGCGGACCGGACGCACCAAGATCGTGTCGACCGTCGGGGCGTTCCACGGCCGGTCGATGGGCGCCCTCGCGATCACCTGGAACCCGGCGTACCGCGACCCCTTCGAGCCCCTCCCGGGGGACATCACCTTCGTCGACTACGGCGATGCCGATGCCCTCGCGGGGGCGATCGACGACGACACCGCAGCGTTCGTGGTCGAGCCGATCCAGGGGGAGAACGGCGTCGTCGTCCCGCCGGCGGACTACCTCGCCAAGGCGCGGGAACTCACCTCGCGGCACGGCGCACTGCTGTGGCTGGACGAGATCCAGACCGGGATGGGCCGCACCGGCGACTGGTTCGCGCATACCGAGAGCGGCGTCGTCCCGGACCTGATCAGCATCGCCAAGGGTCTTGGGGCCGGATTCCCGATCGGCGCCTGCATCGGAATCGGCCCGGCCGGTGACCTGCTCGGCCCCGGTGACCACGGGACGACC
>DATFRX010000479.1:0-5808 GCA_035262905.1 Nocardioidaceae bacterium | reverse complement strand
CGATGCCGAGGGCGTCGATCGCGCACATCGCGAAGACGTCGACCTGATCGGCGATGCGTACCCGATGACGAGTCGATCGGGCCGAGAACGGATAGGCCACCGCGATCCGGCCGTCCGGCGCCAGTCGGATCGCGTCGGCCCGGTGCAGCGCACTCAGGATGTCGCCGATCGGCCGGCTGCCCTCGGGAGTCACGACACTCAGGTCCGCGCGACTGGGCGCTATCCCTCTGGCGACGAAGCGGCGCAGGATCGCCTGAAGAACCGCGGTCTCGTCGGCCTCGAGCGGGGTCGCCCGAATCCGCCAGGCGCACATCACGTCAGTTGACCGGATCGTCGCCATGTCGAGCGACGGACCGTCGATGCTGACGGCGGCGCGCAACTGCTCCCGCGACGGCACCGGGACCATCCGCCCCCGCTCGTCGCGATAGATCCGGCAGGACACGCTGTTCTCGGTGCGGCCGTCGGCGAACGGGTCGACCCCGTTGACCAAAAGGGTCGGCGATCCCGCCATCCCCTGGGCCAGCGCCTCGACGGTCGTACTGATCGTGCGCGTCGCCACCGGCAGGTCGGTCACGTCCTGCAGCCGCTCGAGCATCGGGCCGAGGTTCGGGCAGTCCGGGATGTGCAGGACCTCCAGCATCATGCCCTGTCGCATCAGCAGCAGTCCTCCGCGCCGGCCCCCTGGTCGATGGCGTCCAGCAGCGCACAGCTGCGATCCGGCTGCGGTCGGTCACAGGTCGCGATCAGGTCGCCGAGCGAGTCCGACATCCGCTGCAGGTCGGCGATGCGCAGCTCCAGGTCGGCCTTGCGAGTGACTGCGAGGGCCCGCGCCGACTCGCAGCTGCGCGGGCCACCGCGGTCCAGATGCACCAGCTCCTCGACCTCGTCGAGGCTGAAGCCCAGCTCCTGGGCCCGCTTGATGAACCGCAGCAGCTCGATCGCCGCGACCGGATAGTCCCGGTAACCGCCCGGAGTCCGAGGCGGCGCCTCCAGCAGCCCCCGGCGCTCGTAGTAGCGCAGCGTCTCTGCGTTCACGCCGGCCCGACCGGCCAGCTCACTCGTCCGCATGTCTCATTCTCAACCCTGGACCCAACTACGGGGTCAATGGTTCGGCCGAAGGGCGTGCTATCGCGCCGGACCGAGGTCGTCGGACCGGCCAGCCTCGACCCTGCTCCACTGCGCGATCGGACGCTCCCCGGTGCGGAATGGGTTGGCGTCTCCCGTCCACCGCGCCGCCGGCCAGCCGTCCGGTGCCTCCTCCCAGCCCTCGCGCCGGCCGTAGACGGTCAGGTCCAACAGGCCGTAGCTGTTGTCCATCGCTTCCAGGCCGCGACCGCTCGTCCAGTACGTCTCGAACACCCGGACCCCCTGCCGGAGGTAGGACACCAGCGGGGCCGGCGAACGCGGCCGATCGCCGAGCAGTGCATCGACTCCCGCCTCCGCGGAGTACCACGGCACGTCCCAGCCCATGAAATCGCGGTAGCGCACGCTGGCGTCGTAGGGACCCTGGCAGAGCGTGGCGTAGGTGACGTCTCGCGAGTGCAGGGCGGATAGCTCACGCATCTGGCCGTTGAAGAACGTGCAACCCTCGCATTGTTCGGGAGCGGTGTGGCCGGTGTGCCACATGTGGTAGTAGGCGACGAGCTGCTCCCGGCCCTCGAACACCTCCAGCAGCGTGACCGGGCCGCTCTCGCCCATCAGAGAGACGCTGGCTTCGACCTCCACCATCGGGAGTCGACGACGGGCCGCCGCGAGCGCGTCACCGCTACGCGTATGCGCCTTCTCGCGGACCCGAAGTGCGTCCAGTTCGGCCTGCCAGGTAGCGCGGTCGACCACCATCGGTCCCGGCTGGCTCGTCTCGGTCATCATGGTCGTCCTTTCGTTGGATGCGTTTACCCAACCGACGAAACACGTCGCCGCCGATGGACATCGATCGATGAAATGTTCGGCCGCCTTGTCACCAAGTACACAGAGGCGGTCGGTGAGAGCGGGCATCGAGTCGCGAGACTTCGAACCGGATGAGGTTCCGCGCATCCGTTCGGGTGCGGACCTCAGCGAGACGCTGCCGATCAATGACGGGGCCGGGTCAAGGAGGCACTAGCCGGCGGAGTCAGCATGACTCAGCCCGAGGCGCCGGGTCCCGGCTCGGCGACCAGGCCGTTGAACCAGTCCTCGATGTTCGTGTATCCGTTGCCGTCGGCGTCCAGGTTCGCGTCGGCCAGGAGCGGGTGGGTGCCGTGGGCGGTCTCGAATCCGTCCGGCATCCCGTCGCCGTCGCTGTCGGGAGGTGGCGTGCCCTCGGCCAGGGCCGGGAAGCCGCCGACGTCGGCCTCGTCGTCGATCAGTTGGCCGGTGCCGTTGCGGACGTCGGTGACGATCCGGCGATCGATCTCGTCCCTTGGCCGCGACGCGCCGGCGCCCGCGAGCACCTCGCGATAGGCCCTGGCGACCCGCATGGTCCTCACCGACGGCGCCGGAAACGGCTCCGACACGCGGCCCCACTCGTACCCTGACGCCACGCGGGCGTTTGCCAGCCCGTCCGGAGTCCAGCGGCGGTTGCCCGCGCCGTACCACAGCTGAGTCTTGCCGGTGTCGCCCTCGTACATCGCGAACTCCGGCCGGTCGGGTGGCGAGATCGGTCCGGGTTTGTAGTAGTTGTTCACCCAGTTCACCTGGGCGTCGCCGTTGCTGCTGGAGATCAGCGTGGTGCCCTCGCCGGATCCGTCGCCGCAGTTGTAGACGACGTTGTTGCGCAGGTCCGCCACTGCGACGCCGGAGATCTGCGGGCATCGGTCGTCGTGGGTGGCGATCAGGTTGTGATGAAAGGAGACGTTGAACGCGTCCACACCACCGGCGAGGATGCCCTTGGAGTGCTCCTCGTCGTCGAGTCCCTCAGAGATGATCGACCACGAGACCGTGATCCGGTTCGAGTAGTCGTAGGTGTTCAGCACCTCGTCGGATCCCCACGACACCGAGGCATGGTCGATCACGATGTCCTCTGAGCCCGGCTTGTAGATCGTGAGGGCGTCCCGGCTCTCGGTCGGGTCCTCGGACAGTCCGGGGCGGAATCGCAGGTAGCGGATCACGATGTCGTGGGTCGTGATGAGCATGGCCTGCTTGCCGTACGACGGATCGGTACGCAGCGTGATTCCGCCGCCGGGCGCGGTCTGGCCCGCGATCGTGAGGTACGGGTGCCGGATCCACAGCCGGCTCTTGAGGGTGATCGTGCCGCCGGTCCGGAAGATCACCGTGCGCGGCTTCGGCCGGCTGGTGCAGTGGCGGAGGGATCCCGGTCCTGCGTCGTCGAGGTTGGTGACCTGACAGACGATCCCGCCGCGTCCGCCAGGGGTGTCGGTGCCGAAGCCCTCCGCGCCGGGAAACGCCTTCAGACCGCGCTCAGCGACCGGCGCCGTGACTACCGTCGTCGGCGTCGCCGTCGATCCGGTAACGAGCAAGGTGGCCGTCCCGGCGGCGACCAGGAGGAAGTGCTTGGCGGTGCGACTGCCGGGGAGGCGTCGTGGGCCCGTTTCGTGCATGCTTCGGCGTCAGACCCGCGGCCCCGCCCACGAACGCGGTCGCGCCGACGGCTGGCGACCGGTCGCCCATCGCCACAGGACCACCACGCCCATCAGGGGCGGGACGCCGAACACCATCGCGGCCGCTTCGTGTCCGGCGGCGAGGAACAGCATGCCGATCAGGACGAACGGCACGGCGACCCAGGCGGTCGCGACGAACACCAGCCACCGCCATCCTCCGGGCCGTCGCCAGCGGGGTCTCGAGCCCGATGCGGTGGACCTGGAGTACCTCGGTGGGTCGAAGACCGGCCTCGGCAGCCCCGCGAAGACCGGATCGAGATCGCCGTGGACGACCGCCCGATGGGCCAAGTCGACCCGGCGATCCAGCTCGGCGTCGTCGATCCGCCCGACCGCGTACTGCTCGGCGAGTGCATCCAGGCACGCTTCGCGATCGGCGGCCGTGAGCCGGATCGGCCGCAGCTGCCGCTGCCGCGCTGCGCGATGGGTCTCGCGGCTGACGGACACGACCATGCCGACCACGCTCGACAGCGTCGCCATTCGGGTCTGCCAGTTCGTCGTCATCAGCCCTCCCCGTCTACCTACGGAGTAAACCACCGTGGGCAACCGGGCCGCGAGTCATCGCCGCAGACTGGACCGCAGCGTTTCGTGCGCTTCGTCCGATGCGTCGATCCGGTCCAGCCCGAGCAGCCCGGCGCCGATCACCGGCGGTGTGGTCACGACACGCGTGACGGCGTGCGGCGCAACCTCGTGCAACTCGGACGCGATCGAGCGCATCAGGAGCGGGTGTCCGGCGGTCAGCACCCCGCCGCCGAGCAGCACGTCGATCGGCTCGTCGAGCACCTCCAGCCGGCGCATCGCGGCCACGGCCAGGGTCACGACCTCGTGCGCCTGCCGCTGGACGATGTCACCGGCGATCCGGTCCCCCGACTCGGCGACCTCGAACAGCACCGGGTTCATCTCGTGACACCGCTCCGGACGCAGGACGCCGAGGTGGACCGCCTCGATCAGCGCCTGCATCGACGACAGCTCGAAGTGGCTGGGCAGCGCCACTCGGAGCTGGGTCTCGTCACCCCGGCCGTCCTCGGCACGGGCGGCCCACCACATCGCCTCCTGCCACAGACCTCCGCCGCCGCCCCAGTCCCCGGAGATCTCGCCGACGGCGGCGAACGTGGCGGTCCGACCGTCGGGCAGCAGCCCGGCACAGTTGATCCCGGCGCCGCATACGACGGCGATGCCACGATGGTCCTCGCCACCGGCTCGGAGCAGCGCGAAGGTGTCGTTGACAACCTCGCTGGTACGCCCCCAGCCCTGCGCGTCGATCGCCTGGGTGATCAGGCGCTGCTCGAGTGGGAGATCCGCGTTCGCCAGGCAGGCCGACACATGCTCGACCAGGATCCCGTTGCCGAGCGCCGGGAGACCCGCTTCGGCGGCCGCCTTGGCGACCAGCGGCACCAGGCCGTTGATCGCGCCGGTCGCCCCCAGGTGGTGCGGCCGGAAGCCGTCACCCCGCGCCGTGCCACGTACCGCGCCGTCGAGGCCGATGATCGCGAGGTCGGTCTTGCTGTTGCCGGCGTCGATGGCCAGCACCGCCGCGGGTGCTCCGTTGCTCGTGGCGGTCATCGGGTCAGGCCCACGGGAGGTAGGCGCGGTTGTGCGCGATCAGGCGGTCGGTCAAGCCATTGGCCAGCTCGATCTGCCCGACCAGCGGATGCGCGAGCAGCGCCTGGAAGATCCGCTCGCGCCCGCCGTGCAGCGCTGCGTCCAGCGCCAGGCGCTCGTAGGCCGCGACGGCGCCGACCAGCCCGGCGTACAGCGGCGACAGTGGCTCCACCGGCACCGGCCGGGCTCCGTCCGGGCCGATCCGGGCCGGCACCTCGATGACCGTGTCGGCCGGCAGGAACGGCAGCGTCCCGTCGTTGCGCAGGTTGACGACCTGGGCGGGTCGCTCGTCGGTCCCGGTGCCCAGCAGCCCGGCGGCCAGCTCGACCGCGGCCTCGGAGTAGTACGCGCCGCCTCGCTGCGACAGCAGGGCCGGCTTCTCGACCAGCCCGGGGTCGGCGTACATCGCGAGCAACTGCTGCTCGATCTCGGCGACCGCGGACGCCCTGGTCGGCCGGCCGGTCAGCTCGCGTACGACCTCGTCATGGGCGTAGAAGTAACGCAGGTAGTAGGACGGCACCACACCGAGCTCGCGCACCAACTCAGCTGGCAGCTCGATGTCCGCGGCGAGCTCGTCGGCATGGTCGGCCAGCAGCTTGGGCAGCCGGTCCTC